>DATGUQ010000150.1:0-2300 GCA_035301145.1 Brachybacterium sp.
TGGCCGCCGCCGACGCACAGGGTGGCGAGGCCGTAGCGGCCCTCGCGTGCGCGGAGGCCGTTGAGCAAGGTGGTGGTCATGCGGGCGCCGGTGGAGCCCCAGGGGTGGCCGAGCGCGATCGCCCCGCCGTGGACGTTGAGCGTGTCGTGGTCGATGCCGAGATCCTCGGCGGCCGGCAGCACCTGCGCCGCGAAGGCCTCGTTGAACTCGACCAGGTCGATGTCGTCGATCGTCATGTCCGCGAGCGCGAGCGCCCGGCGGGTCGCCTCGACGGGCCCGAGGCCCATGATCTCGGGGCTGATGCCGGAGACGCCGGTGGCGACCACGCGGGCCAGCGGCGTGATGCCCAGCTCCTTCGCATACTCCGCTTCCATCACCACCAGCGCGGCGGCGCCGTCGTTCAGGGGGCAGCAGTTGCCGGCGGTGACCGTGCCCCCGGGGCGGAACACGGGGTCGAGCGCGGCGACCGCCTCGTAGGTGACGCCGGCGCGCGGGGAGTCGTCGGTGTCCACGACGGTGCCGTCGGGCAGGGTGATCGGGGTGATCTCGCGGGCGAAGAAGCCGGAGGCCTGCGCGGCCTCGGCCCGGTTCTGGGAGCGCACGGCGAACTCGTCCTGGACCTGCCGGGTCACGCCGCGCAGCTCGGCGACGTTCTCGGCGGTCTGGCCCATGGCGATGTAGGCGTCGGGCAGATCGCCGTCCTCGCGCGGGTCGTGCCAGGGGGCGGGGATCTCGCGGGTGGCGCGCTTCTCGGTGCGCTCCCACGCGGCGCGGAACTGCGGATCCCGGGTGTCCTCCTCCTGCAGCTTGCCGGTGCTCAGGGAGATCGACTCGACCCCGGCGGAGATCACGGCGCGCGCCTCGCCGGAGACGATCGCGTGGAAAGCGGCGCGGGTGGTCTGGACCGAGGAGGCGCAGAAGCGGGTGACGGTCGCGCCGGGCACGGCGTCCAGGCCCAGTTTCACGGTGACGGTGCGGGCGAGGTTCCCGCCCTGGTACCCCTCCGGGATCGCGCAGCCGAGCTGCAGGTCGTCGATCGTGGTGGGGTCGAGCTGCGGCACCTGGTCGAGGGCCGCACGGATGGTCTGCGCGGCGAGGTCGTCGGGCCGCACGTCCTTCAGCGAGCCCTTGCGGGCCCGTCCGATGGGTGAGCGGGTGGCGGCGACGATGACGGCTTCGGGCACGGGTTCCTCCTGGGACGGCGGTGTCTGCGTTAGTGATACTACGGGTTGCAGGTACCTGGTGGGAAGCGAGGCGGTGGTCGCGGTGACTGACGCCCGGCACGCCCGAGGCCGACGAGGGCGCCTTCCGGGTGGGCCGCGACCCGTCGGGCACCCCCGTCGGCCTCGCCGCCTCCTGGCCCCCGCACGACCGCGGAGCCGGTGCGGGAGCGGGAGCTGTCCGCGCTCTACGTCGAGCCGGGCTGGCACGGGACGGGCCTGGCCAGGGCGCTCGTCGAGTCGCTGCTCGGCGACGCGCCAGCGAGCCTGTGGGTGGCGGAGGACAACGCCCGGGCGCAGCGCTTCTACGCGAAGCTCGGCTTCGCACCCGACGGGGCGCGGCGCGTCGACGACCGGTGGCTCGAGCTGCCGGACCTCCGCATGGTCCGCTGAGCACGGCCCGGACCGCGCTCGTCGCCGCTCCGGCTCACACGCCGAAGGCGGAGGGGTACTCGATCTGCCCGCGCCGCGTGGGACGCGAAGGATCCAGGGCGAGTGCCATGAATGCCTCGTCGGGCACGTCGAAGGGGGCCGTGACGCCGAGACGGGACGCGGGACGGAAGCCGAAACGAGGGTAGTAGTCGGCGTGGCCCAGCACGATCACGAGGTTCTCGCCCTGCTCGCGCGCGGCCTCGAGAGCGGCGCGGATCGCGGCGGAGCCCGCCCCGCGTCGCTGCTGCGTCGGCAGCGCAGCGCAGGGCGCGAGGGCGAGAACGGGCTGTCCCTCGATGTGCGCCCTGGTGAGGAGTGCCTGCGCGACCGGTCGCGGGTCCCCGTCGGCGTGTGCGATCCAGGAGAGCCCGTCGATCCAGGCGTTCGCGTCGACCCGGAGCGACTCGACGAGGTCCGCCTCGTCGGCCGTCGGGAAGGCGGTGAGGAGGAGATCGCGCAGCGCCGCGGCGTCCTCGGGCCGCTCGAGGCGGGTACGCCACCGAGGCGATGGGACAGAAGGCCCCTCTTCGTGAGGCTGAGGCGCGGAAGCGGTCATGGTCCCAGCATGCACCGCCGAGCCGTTAGCCTCGTGCCCGTCCCTCCTCCTCGCTCCCCCTGAGGTCGTCCATGGTCCAGTCCCGCTCCCGC
>DATGUQ010000151.1:0-4782 GCA_035301145.1 Brachybacterium sp.
CCGCCGATGATCGCGGTGTTCGCGAAGACGTTCCAGAACGCGGGGTCGCGGATGAACATCTCCACGTAGAGCGTGCCGACCCATTCATCGCCGAAGATGCTGCCTCCGGGGCGGAAGCGGCGGAAGGCGATGATGTTGCCGACCATCGGCACGTACCGGAAGATCGCGAGGAAGATGAGCGGGGCCACGGCCAGGCTGTAGAGCGGCCAGTCCCGCCGCAGCGCACGTCTCCACGCGCCCGGTCGGCGCTTCGGGGGACGGCGCCGCGGCTTCGGCTCCTCGACCGCGACGTCCGCCGACTCGATCACTGTCATCGGGGAACCTCCTTCTCAGTCAGCAGATCGCTGCTGTTCATCCGTTCGCCTCGACGAAGCGCTTGCGAGCACCGTTGAGCAGCTCGAGGTAGCGCGGCAGGCCCGCGGCGTCGAGCTCGGCGAGGTAGGCGTCCCACTGATCCATGTCCCGCTCGCCCATGATGAACTGCAGCGTCGCGGTGTCCACGGCGTCCTTGAGCGGGGTGGACAGCAGCGAGGCCTGCTCGAGCTCGGCCTCGTCGAGCGGAGCCGGCGGGAACGGTTCGCGCGGGGTGCGCGTGGCGAGCACGTCGTCGATGTACTCGACGAACTCCGGGGTGCTGTAGGACTCCTTGAGCGCCCGCGACTCCGTGGACTCCGCGGGGAAGGTCGAGTAGCCCAGATCGGTCTTGATGTCCGTGCCGGCCTTGGTGTTGATCCCGAAGTCGTCGAGCGAGAAGCCGTCCATCAGCTCGATGGTGCCGTCCTCGGCCTTGGTGTAGTTGACGTCCTCCTCGCCCCAGCGCAACATCTCGCGGGCTTCGGGGTTGAAGTACAGCCAGTCCACGAACTGGAGCGTGGCCAGGAAGTTCTCCGACTTCGTGACCTCCGAGCTGAGCATGAAGCCGTGCCAGAAGTTGCGCGGCTCGATGACCTCACCGGCAGGACCGGCGGGCGGCGGGATGAGGGTGACCTCGAAGTTCCCCTCGCCGACGGTCTCCTCGAGAGCCTGCGCGAACTCGATCACGGTGCCGGAGGAGCCCGAGGCCGCGAAGCAGGTCTCGTTCGCGAACTTCTTGCTGATGTCCGCGGCGCCGCTGCCGTCGTTCGAGGCCGTGAGGGACTCGCGGTCCAGCAGGCCGTCCTCGACGAGGCCGCGGAAGAACTCGACCATCTCCTTGTACTCATCGGTGGTCGCGGCGTAGACGAGCTCATCGCCGTCGCCGTCGACCGCACCGTCGCCGAAGCCCCAGCCGGCCGTGGTGCCGAAGGCGTGGGCGGCGTAGTTGAGCATCGACTGCGCCTCGAACCCGTCGGCCAGCGGGCTCGAGTCGGGGTACTTCTCCTTGATGAGCAGCAGCGCCTCGTGCAGCTCCTCCCAGGAGTTGGGCACCGCGCCCGCGACCTCCTCGAAGACGTCCTTGCGGACCACGAGGCTGAAGGCGGGGACGGAGACCTCATGGAGGCCCGGCATCATGTAGTACTTGCCGTCGGCCTGGCGGATGTTCTCGATCATCTCGCCGAGGTCCCATTCCTGGACGTACTTCTGGAAGTTCGGCATGTGGTCCGCGAATTCGCTGAGCGGCACCACGGCCCCGGAGGAGACGAACGGGGAATCCTCGCCCGTGTAGACCAGCGGGATCAGGGTGGGCGCATCGCCCGCGCTGATGAGGAGGCTGCGCTTCTCCGTCGCGTCGCTGAACGGGATGTGGGTCAGCGAGATCTCGACGTTCGTGAGCTCCTGGATGTGGTCGAAGATCCGCCAGGAGTCCTCGACCGGAACCTTCGGCCAGTCGGTCCACAGCATGGTGAGCTTGATCGGCTCGGTGGCCTTGAACTGCACGTCGGCCGCGTAGTCGTCCATCGCGCCGACGTTCTGGGTCTCCAGGTCGACCTCGTCGGCGGCATCGGAGCTGCAGGAGGCCAGCGCCACGGTCGCGAAGGCGGCGGCGGACATGCCGACGAACCCTCGACGGGTGGGCGTGAAGGGGAAGGGGCGGGGCGTCGTCATAGCCGTCTCCTCATCAGGATCTCTGCTGCACCGGGGCGGTGCAGCGGGTACGGGGCAACCGGTGCTGCGGGACTGCCGTGACCGAGCGGGGTCCGCACCTCTCGCAGGAGAGAGCGAGCCGCCCGGGTCATGTCACCGGGTGCGATGTGGGCGTTCCTCGACCACAGCGATCCCGGACGTGGAATCCGCGGCCCTCCATGAGCGGCTGTGCTGGAGGAGTTGCCGAGATTTTCGTCAACCTTTCGTTGTTGCGCCTAACGTAGCGGCGAGCGTGACGCAGGTCAAGCGATGCACAGAAGAGTCCGCGTGACAGACGCCCATGCAGGCAGAGAACCCGATGACCTGGCGCGATGCCGACACCGCTCCGCGGACTGCGCCGCATCCTCCCCCTCGAGGCAGGTAACATTCCTGCAACTGGCACTGGACAGGGATCGAAAGTTTCGAGCAGAATGGCGGAACGCCGTGTGTCCAGCGGCCCCACCGCCAGAGGAGATGCGATGACGCCGACCCGACGAGCGCGCGGGCTGTTCCACGAGATCACCGAGGGCGTGTACTGGTTCCTCGCCCTCGACGTGCTGCTGCTCCTGGCCGCCGCCCCGACCCTCCTGCTGTGGAGCGTGATCGGGGCGGGCCCGCTGAGCGCGCTGCTGTTCGTGCTGGCCGCGATCCCGCTGCTGCCGGCTCTCGCGGCCGGGCTGTACACCTGTCGAGCCTGGAGGACGGACCACGAGCTGATCCCGGCGCGTCACTTCGTGCGCGGCTACCGCCTGAACGCGCTGGACAGCCTCCGGGTCGGGGCGCCGCTGCTGCTCGTGCTC
Organism: Brachybacterium sp.; assembly: GCA_035301145.1. Taxonomy (GTDB): domain Bacteria; phylum Actinomycetota; class Actinomycetes; order Actinomycetales; family Dermabacteraceae; genus Brachybacterium. The sequence goes on from DATGUQ010000151.1 coordinate 2,844, forward strand.
GGGGTGCTCGGCGTGAACATCACCCAGGGCGGCGCCGTGGGGACGAGCGCCCTCGCGCTGCTGTTCCTCGCGCTGGGCGTCCTCGTGCTGCTCGCGCTCGTGCGGGCGGTCTCGATCGTCTCGGCGTTCAGCTTCCGCATGATCGACGTGCTCCGCCTGGCGGTCTTCACGCTGCTGGCGCGTCCGCTGGCGACCCTGGCGCTGCTCTCGCTGGGCGTTCTGGTGCTCGGGATCGTGCTCGTGATCGGCGAGTTCCTGCTGCTGTTCACCGCGTCGCTGCTGGTCTTCGCGCTGTGGGCCTCGGAGCGGCCGGTGGCCGCGCTGCTCACCGAGCGGTTCGTCGGCTCCTCGCAGCCGTCCGCGGACGACGCAGCTCCTGCCGGCCCCCGCCCCGAGGGATCGTGATCTCGAAGCTCTCCCCCTCGAGCTCGAGCGTGTAGTCGCCGGCGAAGCCGCGGAGCGTGAGCACTCCCTGTGCATCGCTGCGCAGATCCTGGCCCTGCACCCACCAGTCCTCGCGCAGCAGCTGCCGCAGCGCGTGGTAGCCGGGCTTGGGGGAGCCGTCCGCGCGGAGCAGCCCCGCGGGCGCCCCGAGCCAGGCCCCGGCGTCGCCCAGCCCCCAGTACGTCAGCGATTCGACCGCAGGCTGCGCGAGCACGGTCGTGTAGTGGCGCACGAGCTCGTCCGCCTGCCGCTCCTCTCCCTCAGGGGTCGAGGGCCACGAGTCGACGACGTGGTCGTTGAGGTCCTCGATGTGCGCGGGCATGAGCTCTCCCGAGACGAGGGTCGTCTCGGTGAGCTGGAGGGGCAGGCCGAAGCGGGAGAAGCGCTCGATGATCTCCGCGACCTGCTCCTCGCCGCGGTACCCCTGATGCATGTGGGTCTGGAGGCCGAGGGCATCGATCTGCACGCCCGCCTCGAAGCATTCCTCGATGACCTCCTCGAAGGCCGGCGTGAGGTCGAAGTCGTTGAGCACCAGGCGCGCTGCGGGGTCGGCCGCCCGCGCCGTCTCGAAGGCCAGGCGGATCACCTCCACCCGGCCGCGCGCCCGGGCCAGGCGCGTCACCGCGTTCTCCTCGGCGGCGAACACCGGCAGGATCGTGGTCTCGTTGATCGCGTCCCACTGCCCGACGAGGCCCGCGAAGTCGGAGACCTCGCGGGTGATGCGGCGGCGGATCAGCTCCTCCACCTCGGCGTCCGTCCTCTCGAGCAGCCAGGCGGGGGCGAGGGTGTGCCACAGCAGGGGGTGCCCCTTCAGGCGCACCCCGTGGCCGGCCAGGCCCTCCGCGAGCCGTCGCAGGCGGGCGGTGTCCGGCACCCCGGGCTCGGGCTCGAACCAGCGCCAGTAGAAGGGCAGGGTGGCGGTGTCGAACAGGTCCAGCCAGCACCGGGTGTGCTCGTCGGGCTCCTCGGGACTCAGCTCGAACGCGGAGCACCCGAAGCCGAAGGCGTGGCGGTTCTGTGCGAGGTGGGCGTACAGGCCCGGCACCGCCTCTCCGTAGTCGTCGACGATCCGGAGCTCGAGCGTCTCGATCCGCTCGCGCAGCGCGTCGCCCGCCCCGGGGGCGGCCATCAGGCCGTCCCGCTCGCAGAACCGGCACCGGCGCCGGCCACCGAGGCATCGGCCTGCAGCGCCACCGGCGTCATGCTCACCGGGGTGTCCAGCACGGCGGTGCCGGCCGGGATGGTCCGCACCTGCCCCTCGATGCGGAAGCTGCCCTCGAGGGTCGTGTCCTCGCTCGAGGCGCCCAGCCGCACCCGGAACTCGCCGGGCTCGACGATGCGCTGCAGGTCGGGGCCGGTGAAGGAGGTGCGGTCGGCGTGCAGGCGGAAGGCGACGCGGGTGCTCTCCCCGGCGGCGAGACCCACCTTGGTGAAGCCGACGAGCCGCTTCAGCGGGCGCACCACGCTGGCCACGGGGTCGCTGAGGTAGAGCTGG
>DATGUQ010000152.1:0-40713 GCA_035301145.1 Brachybacterium sp.
ATGCACTACGACCAGGCCACCGGCGAGTTCAGCCAGGAGGTGCTGCGGGAGAAGACCACCCTCTCGGTCCTCACCCTGCGCTACAGCGACGGCCAGGGCGGCACCGTCCAGCTCTCCCGCCTCCTCCTGCTGCACGCCGGCCACTCCGCCGATTCGGACGTCAAGAGCCTGTACGTCATCGCCCGGACACCGCTGGACGTCACCGACCTGCGCCAGTTCGTCTCCACCCAGATCGAGGGCAAGGCGCTCGAGGCCGCGCACCCCGGCACCCAGACCTTCCGCCAGTTCCGCGAGTACCGGGCGGCGTTCTGCCAGCTGCTGGGCATCCCGGACGAGAAGGCGCTGGGGCTGCTGCACAAGATCCAGTCCGCCAAGGAGCTCGGCGACGTCAACGCCCTGCTGCGCGACTACATGCTGGACGCGCCCCGCACCTTCGACCTCGCCGACCAGGCGCTGGCGAACTTCCAGAACCTCTCCGAGGTGTACGAGGCGCTGGTGACCGCCCGCGAGCAGCGGGACCTGCTGCGAGGGCTGCGCGAGGCCCATGAGGGCTGGACCGCGATGCGCGAGCGCGGCGGCGCGCTGGTGGACCGCCGGGCGGACATCGACGTCTTCGCCGCCCAGCACCTGGTGCGGCTGCTGGGGGACGAGACCGATCGGCTCCAGCTCGAACGGGACCGACTCGCCGCCCAGCAGCGCCGGCTCACCCAGGACGTGGCCGAGGCCCGCTCCGACCTCGCCCAGCTCAAGGAGCAGCGCAAGCGGGCCGGCGGCGGCGAGATCGACGACTGGAAGCAGCAGATCGCCGGCCTCGAGGTGGAGCGGGAACGGCGCCGGGAGCGCGGCACCGAGTTCGCCGCCCAGCTAGCCACCGTCGAGCTGCGCACCCCGGCGGGGGAGGACATGTTCCTCGCGCTGCAGCGCGAGGTGGCCGCGCTGCGAGCCTCCCTGGAGGACGAGGAGAAGGGCGCCGATGCGGCCCGCTGGGAGGCCGAGGCGAGGGTCCGCGAGCTGGGCGCCGAGCTGGAGCGCACCCGTGAGGAGCTGACGTCCCTCACCTCCCGCGCCTCGAACCTGCACTCCGAGGACGTCGCCCTGCGCGACCACATCGCCGCCGAGGTGGGGATCGCCCCCACCGAGCTGCCCTTCGCCGCCGAGCTGCTGCAGGTGCGCGCCGGCGAGGAGGAGTGGACCGCCGCCGCCGAGCAGGCGCTGCGCGGCCTGGCCCGCTCGATCCTGGTGCCCGACCGGGTGTATCGCGAGGTCGCCGCGGTCATCGACCGTACGAAGCTGCGCCGCCGCATCTCCTACAACCGGGTCAACACCGACCTGCGCCGGCCCGCGAAGAACATCGACGAGCGCTCCCTGGCCGCGAAGCTCGACGTCAAGGACGGCGAGTTCCACGTCTGGCTCTCCCACGAGATCGCCTCCCGCATGGACTACACCTGCGCGGAGAGCCTCGAGGAGTTCACCCGGCTGAACCGCGCCGTGCTGCGCTCGGGACAGATCAAGCACTCCGCCACCCGGCACGAGAAGAACGCCGACCGCTACATCAACGACCGCTCCCAGTGGGTGCTGGGCTTCGACAACCGCGCCAAGCGCGCCGTGTTCGAGGCCGAGCGCACCCGTGCCGAGCAGGCGCTGTTCGAGGCCCAGGCGAGGCGCAAGGACGTCGAGACGGATCGGGAGCGGCGCCGTGAGCGTCTCTACGCGCTGCAGATGATCAGCACCGTCACCTGGGACGACATCGACGCCGCCTCGGTGGCCCGACGCGTGGCGAACCTGCGGGACATGGTCCGCGCCGCCGAGGACGGCTCCGCGGCGCTGTCCGAGCTGGCACGCCAGATCGAGGAGGTCGAGCGGTCCATCGCGGACAGCGACGAGGAGCTGCTGCAGGTGGTGCGCAGCGCCGGGAAGCTCGGCGAACAGGCCGAGCGCGCCGAGGAGCGGCTCGCCGAGGCCCGCGAGCGGGTCGCGGAGTCGACGCTGGCCCCCGAGGTCGAGGAGGAGCTGGCCGAGCGCTTCGCCGCGATCGCCCCCACGCTGGTGCTGTCCACCATCGATCAGGTCACCAAGGACGCCTCCGCGACCCTGGACGCGGAGCTGATGGACCTCACCCGCCGCACCTCCCGTGCGGAGGAGGACATGCGCACCGCGATGCGCGAGTTCTCGCGCCGCTGGCCGGCACAGGCCGGGGACACGGCGCCGACGCTCGAGGGGGTCGACGACTATCTCGCGATCCTGCAGCGTATCGAGGAGGAGAAGCTGCCCGAGGTGGAGGACCGCTTCTTCGAGTTCTTCACCGGCAACACCCTCGGCGACGTGCAGGCGCTGGCCACCGCGATCGCGCGGGAGCCGGCCGAGATCCGCAAGCGCCTGCAGCGGATCAACTCCCTGCTGGCACAGGTCGAGTTCCACTCCGGCCGGTTCCTGCAGCTGTCCATGCGACCGGTGCACCTGGCCGCGCTCGACGAGTTCAAGCGGGCGCTCGAGGAGGCGGTGGCGGACACCGCTCTCAACGACATCTCCCGCGACCGCGACCTCGCCGAGGAGCGCTTCCTGTCGCTGCGGCACCTGATGGACATGATCGGTGCCGCCCGCACCCGGGAGGACCAGGTCTCCCGCGTGATCCTGGACGTGCGCCGGCACGTGCACTTCCACGCCGAGGAGGTCGACGCCGAGGGCACCGTGGTCCACGCCCACGAGTCCGGCGGCCCGCTCTCCGGCGGTCAGAACGAGAGGCTCGCCACCTTCTGCCTCGCCGCGGCGCTGCGCTACCAGCTGGCGGGCACGGGGCAGGAGGTCCCCCGGTACGCGCCGATCATCATCGACGAGGCGTTCTCGAAGGGGGCGGGCAAGTTCATCACCGCCGCCATGGAATCCTTCCGCCACTTCGGCTTCCAGGTCATCCTCGCCAACCCGGGGAAGAACCCGCAGGCTCTGGCCCCGTTCATCGGCGGCGTCGGCGTGGTGTCGATCCGTCAGGACCGCTACTCCTCGGTCGCACCGGTCGAGTTCGTGCCGACCGTCGACGAGGAGTAGAGCCGGCTGTCGATGGGGAGTTCTCCCCATCGGCACGGGCCGGCGGGATCGATACGCTGAACGCCCACCGTTCCGGCCGAGCGGTGCAGGGCGATGCGGCCGCCCGGGGGCGGCGCGACGGTGGAAGGTGAACGGCGATGTCAGCTCTCCCCACGGGCCCGGCCCCCGACTCCGTCCCCACCCAGGACGAGACGCATCGGCGCGTGCATGGGCTGCTGACCTCCGTCACCACCGCGGCGCTCGAGGAGCAGCCCGGCCTGATCGACTTCCACGACCACCGCCCCCAGCGCGATCGCTCCTCCGGCGCCTCCTGGCGCGGGCTGCAGACGCTGTGCCACGTCAGCGCGCTGCTGGCCAGCTCCGGCCTGCCGGTGAGCTCCGAGCACTCCACCAGGCGGCTGTTCGAGGCCGTGCACGGCAGCGCCACCTCCTGGGGCCTGCACCGTCGCTCGGAACGCGCCGGCCCCGGGATGACCACCGCCAGCTGGACGAACGCGGCCGGTGACCTGCTGGAGATGATCGTCGGCGTCCGGGTGGCGGTGCGCGCGGTCAGCGCCCCGTTCCTGCCGGGGTCCCTGGCCCCGATGGCCACCACCAGCCCCGCCTCGGCGCTCAGCCCGTCGACACCGCCACCGCGCCCGGTGCGCTGAACCGCGCCGACGCGGCTGGCCCCGTCGACCGCGCGGACCGCCGACCGGGCTGTGCCCGACAGGCGGCGCCCACCGTGCCCGCACGGCGCGTTGCTACCCTGGCCGGGTGCTCGAGCCGTCGCCGCAACGCCCCTCGCGCGCCCGTCCGGGGACCCTGGCCGAGCGTGCGACGGCGCTGTGCGCGGCCGCCGCGCTCGCGCTGACGACGGCGCTGCCGGCCACGGCGCTGGGGGAGAACGGTCCCTTCGAGTTCCCGGCCGAGACGGACACCCTGCGGATGGTCCCCAGCTCGATCACCCGCATCCCGATCGAGGCGCTGGTCGAGGACGACCTCGAGGACGAGGTGGACCTCGGCTCCGCACGCTTCGAGCTGCCCGAGGGGGTCGACGGGGCCACGCGTGCGCAGATGAGCCTGAGGGAGGACTCCCGCAGCCTCGAGGTGCAGGGGGAGGGGACCTGGACGCTGCTCGGCGAGCGGCTCGTGTTCACCCCGCTGTACGGCGTGGAGGGCCCGAGCACACCGATCGCGCTGACCATCGGCGGCCTGCACGAGGGGCGCTCCGAGCCCCTCCAGCTCACTCCCGAGATGCTCGAGCTCGAGGAGGTCTCGGCGCGAGGCTCCGCCGGCGAGGCGACCAGCATCGAGCTGCCCGGCGACGTGCCCGATGGGGGATCGGCGCGTCTGGAGCTGGGGCGCCTGCCCTCCGGGTCCACGGTGATCACCGACGGCAGCCGGGCGACGGTCCCCGATCAGGGCACCTGGCAGCTCGCGGCCGACGGCGGGACCCTGACCCACACCCCCTCCGGGCCGGACCTGGGCCGCCAGCTGGATCCGGTCCGTTTCGTGATCGAGGACGACGAGGGGGCGGCGGAGCGGGCCGGACGGGTCACGCTCTCGGTCCCGATCATCTCCGACCTGGACTGGTCCGCCCCCTACGGTCAGGACATCCTGTTCGTGGTGGGGGAGGGGCAGCAGTACGTCGACCAGGAGACGCTGCGCCTGCAGCCGCTGGGAGCACCGGAGGCCCATCGGGCGTCCGAGGACGGCACCGAGGTCGTGGTCGACGGCCAGGGCACCTGGGTGCTGGACCGCGAGGCGGCCACGGTCCGCTTCTCACCGGAGAGCGCCGATGTGCACGAGACCGCCCCCATGGGCATCACCGGCAGCGACGGGAAGGGCCATACCGCCTCGACCGCTCAGCTCAGCACGGCGTATCCCGTCCTGCGCTCGAGGACCGCTGCCACGACCCCCGGCACGCCGATCAGCATCGACATGAGCACCGGCAGCCGGGACGTGAGCTCGGACTCGCTGCGCTTCGACCCGGAGACGGCGCCCGAGGGTGCGGAGCCGAGCGAGGACGGGATGGAGCTGACGGTCCCGGGGGAGGGCTCCTGGCGGATCGACCCCGAGACCGGCGAGGTGGAGATGACCCCGGCGGAGGGATTCACCGGCGCCTCCTCCCCGGTGGGCGTGCTGGCCCGCGGGGTCTACGCGGACAACCTCGTCCACGCCGCGGTGGACGTGGTCGTCTCCCCGGTGGTCGCCACGCCCCGGGACGACGAGGGACGCACCGCCCCGCAGGAGCCGGTCACCGTGGACGTGCTCCGCAACGACACCGCGGGCAGCGGTGATCAGCCGCTGGAGCCGGAGAGCCTGCGCATCAGCTCCCTCGCAGCGACCAACCTGTCCGAGCTCGACGACGGCAGCGGCACCCGCCTGATGGTCCCGGGGGAGGGGACCTTCACCGTCGGCGAGACCGGCACCGTGACGTTCGAGCCCGTCGAGGGGTTCACCGGCCGCACCAGCCCTGTGGACTACCACGTCCTCGACAGCGCGGGTGTGCCGGTGCAGGCCACCCTGGTGATCGACGTCGACCCGGACCTCACCGCGGGTGAGGAACCGGTGACGCAGGTCAGCGGCATCAACAGTCTGCTGGTCGGCCTGATGCCCGGGGCCTCCGGCACCTCGGTCCTCTTCGGCACCCTGGTGCTCCTGCTCCTCTTCGGGGGAGGGATCTCGCTCTGGATCGGCCTGCGCATGGAATCCGACCGCCGCGCGTGGGAGGACTGATCGACGTGCTGCGAGGGACGAGCGGTAGGAGATCGGTCGGTGGGGTCGAGTCTGATCGACGTGCTGCGAGGGACGAGCGGTAGGAGATCGGTCGGTGGGGTCGAGTCTGATCGACGTGCTGCGAGGGACGAGCGGTAGGGCGGGTGCCGCCGTCAGCAGCCCTCGGGCGTCTCCACCGGCTCCTCGAGCGCGGCCGCGGCGGCGGTCTCGTCCTGCAGCCCGGCGAACCCGTCGCCGATCAGCATCGTCACCGCCGTCCCCTCCAGCTCCTCGTCGAGCTGGAGCTGCGCCTCCTGGAGCTGTGCTCCCACGGACCGTGCCGCGAGGTATCCCTCGGGACCGTGGACGATCGTGGCGGGGCCGTCGGCCCGGCGGGTGTTCCCGGGGGTCTCGACGCCGTAGCCCCGTTCGCCGAGCTGTTCGGTGACGTCGCCCGCCAGTCCGCTGCGGTTCGTGCCGTTCAGCACGGTCACCGTGACCTCGCCGGGTTCGAGCGGGACGGCTCCGGGGTCCGGGCAGGTCAGCTCGATCTGCTCGGGGCCGAAGGACTTCTCCGCGATGACCCCGGGATCCTCCACGGGCTCGCGCAGCTCGCCCACCGCGTACACCCCGATCACCACCAGCGCGACGGCCAGGATCGAGAAGATCGCCAGCTGGGTCGCGCGCAGGCGCCGCGTGCGACGCAGCCGTTGATCCCGTCGGCGCACGTCGTCCGCGGAGCGGCCGTACGGGTGGGCGTCGCGGTGGGAGGAGCTCATCTCAGTCCAGCGGGCGGTAGCGGATGCCGAAGGCGTCCAGACGCGGCAGATGGGCGCGCAGACGCTCCTCGAACTCCTCCCAGCTCTGCTCCGGGGAGCCCCACGCCCGCTCGGCGAGCGCGCACATCCGCGGGAAGGCCATGTACTGCACCTGTGCGGCCGAGGGCATGTACTCCGTCCACACCTGGCCCTGCAGGCCCATCAGCAGCTTCTGCTGCTCCTCGTCGAGGGCGTGCGGGGAGAAGGTCGCGGTGTAGACGTCCTTGACGGTGGTGAGCCCGCCGATCGCGAGCGGTTCGTCCTTCGGGGAGGCCTGGTAGTGGTCGAAGTAGGCGTGCTCGTTGTTCGCGATGATGGTGCGGAAGCCGCGGGAGGTCGACTCCTTCAGACCGTTCCCGTGGCGCCAGTTCATGATCACGGTGTCGTCGGGCAGGTGGCTCTCGAGCACCTCGTCCCAGGCGATGATCCGCTTGCCCTTCTCGGCCAGGACGTCGGCGGCGAACTGCGTGAAGCGCCCCTGGATCTCGGACACGCGGGTCAGGCCCCACTCGTTCATCCGGGCACGGGCGGCCGGGGAGCGCTCCCATTCCACGCGCGGGCACTCGTCTCCGCCGATGTGCACGTACGGGGCGGGGAAGAGATCCGCGACCTGGGTGAGCACGTCGCGCAGGAAGTCGAAGACCTCGTCGGAGACGCCCAGGACGTGATCGGAGATCCCCCAGACCTCGCGCACGCCGAGCTGCTGGTCAGGGAAGTTCCCCAGCTCCGGGTAGGCGGCGATCGCCGCCTGCATGTGCCCGGGCAGATCCACCTCGGGCACGATCATGATCCCGCGACGGCGGGCGTACTCGACCAGGTCGGCGAGCTCCTCCTGGGTGTAGGAGCCGCCGTGCCGGACGCCGTCGAAGGTCCAGGACTCCTCGTCCTCGCCCATGTGCCCCACCAGGGTCCGATCGCGCCAGGCCCCGACCTCGGTCAGGCGCGGGTACCCCTTGATCTGGATCCGCCAGCCCTGGTCGTCGGTGAGGTGGAGGTGCAGGACGTTCAGGCGGTGCAGCGCCATCGCGTCGATCAGGGTCTCGATCTCCTCCGGCGGGAGGAAATGGCGGGACACGTCGAGGTGCATGCCGCGCCAGGCGTACTTCGGCCGGTCGGAGATCGTCACGCAGGGGATGGAGCCGTTCGCGCCGGTGACGATCTGGGCGAAGGTGTTGCGGCCGTCGGCCAGCGCGGCTTCGCTGCCGGCGCTGAGGGAGGCTCCGGTGGGCGAGATCGACAGGGCGTACTCGGTGGTGTCGAGGGCGTCGTTGAGGCCGACGGACAGCCCCTCCCACGGATCGCTCGTCTCCCATGTGCCGTCCGACCACACGACGGACTGGGGAAGCGGGACGAGGGCGAGCGGATCGGGCATTGCTTCTCCTGGGAGGACGACATCGACCATGTGCGCTCCCAGTTTGCCACGGGGAGGGGCTCCGACGTGCTCGCAGCCGCCCCCGTCGGCCTCTCCCGCGGCCCGGACGCACGGGAGCCCGGTCGGCATGGCCGACCGGGCTCCCTCACGATGCCCTGCTCCTTCCCGTTGACGCTCGCGCGTCGAGCAGGCCGTCGTGGCCTTGCGTCCGTCTCCTGCGGACCGCTGCGTCTGTCAGCGGTAGGTGACGAACACGTGCGGGGAGTTCCAGATGGAACGCTCGACGACCTGCTGGCGCGAGCCGGAGGCGTCGATGATCTTCCCGTTGCCCACATAGATGCCCATGTGGCCGTAGTCGTTGCCGGGGAAGGCGACGAGGTCGCCGGGCCGGGCCTGGGACTTGGGGATGATCCGACCGCCGAACACGTATCCCTTGGCGGTCTTGCGCGGCAGGTCCACACCCGCCTGGTTGTAGGCGAAGTGCACCAGCCCCGAGCAGTCGAAGCCGGTCCCGGGCGACTCGCCGCCCCAGGTGTACCGGGCGCCGAGCTGCGTGCGGGCGGCGTCGATGATCGCCTGTCCGCGCGCGGAGTCGCCGACCGATCCGCGGTCGTCGTCCCGACCCCCGGAACCCGTGGAGATGCGCACATCGCTGTCCAGGGCGTTCCAGGTCTTGGGGCCGACGACGCCGTCCACGCCGATCCCGGCGGCGGACTGCAGAGCGCGCACGGCGCTCGCGGTGCCGCTGCCGAAGACCCCGTCGACGGCGATCGAGGCGCCACTCGCGTTCAGCTCCGACTGGAGCGTCTTCACGGCAGCGCCGCGATCGCCCTGGCGGAGCTTCGGATGCCCCACGGAGGCCGGCGGTGCGGACGGCGCGGAGGTGCCGCCCGAGCCGATGGAGAGGCCCTTGCCCAGCGCCGACCAGGTATTGGGGCCGACGACGGCGTCCACGCTGATGCGTGCGCTGGACTGCAGGGCCCGGACCGCGGAGGCCGTGGCCGAGCCGAACACCCCGTCGACGCGCAGGGACGCGCCGGAGGCGTTGAGCTGCTTCTGCAGGGTGGTCACCGCGGCACCGCGCGAGCCGAGGCGGAGCTTGGGCTGCGAGGTGCTCGGCGCCGTCGAGGCGGTCCCGGTCAGTGCGCCCCAGGTCTTGGGGCCGACCACGCCGTCGACGCCGATGCCGGCCCGCGACTGCTGGTTCTTCACGGCACGCAGGGTGGCGGAGCCGAAGACTCCGTCGACCGTGAGCGAGGCGCCGCGCGCGTTCAGCCGCTCCTGCAGGTGGGAGACGGCGGCACCGCGCGCGCCGACGCGGAGCTTGACGGAGGTGAACTGGGACTTGGTGGGCGGGACGGCGCTCGGGGCGACGCCGCGGACGGTGGAGGTCGCAGGCGCCTGAGCGCCGGCCGCAGCGCCGCCGGCGAGGACCGCGGTGGCGGAGACGGCACCGATCACGGCGGCGCCTCCGACTCCCCGACCCACGGGAGCGGCGAGCCCCCGGTAGTCGATCACGGCACGACCGGGAGCCCGGTGCGCGCCTCGTGGAGCTGACTGGAACATGGCGGATGCACACTTTCTCCGTCGCCTCGCAGGCGGTGCGGCGGCGAGGACGACGCGCACCGACCAGCGCCCGTCACCCAGGGAAGCGGAGGAAGCGACCGGGCCGGTGACGGGAAGGCGGCAGCCCGGTGAGCACTGCCTGAGAATCGGCAGCACCGCTGGACACTGTATGTGCAGGTGACAGAGGGGTCCCAGGGGAATTTGCCCGGCGACCGACATGTCTTTGCCAAGATTTTGCGAAAAATGGCGATATTGCCCCGTGTCCCTCTCGGAAATCAACTCACATCATGGTAATTACACCTCTGCTGTTCATGCGAGCAGCAATCCCGATCCGCGACCTTCCAGGGTGGCGTTGCGGCATGGGGTCGCAGGTCAGAGATGTGCGTTTTGTCCGATATATCCGCTATTCGGTGTCCGCGTCGGCCTTCTTCGGCGGTGCGCGGAAAGGGGAGCGCGGAATGCCGAGAGGGGCTGAGGTGCATTCTCCGGAATGCGCCGGGGTGCGTCGGGGGCGGAAGGAGGGTCGGGGATGAGGGAAGGGCCGGGGATCGATGCTCGATCCCTCGGCCCTTCTCCGTGGTCGGGGTGACAGGATTTGAACCTGCGACCTTGCCGTCCCGAACGGCACGCGCTACCAAGCTGCGCCACACCCCGGTGATGCCTCGCCGGAGCGGGCCACCGAGGAGAGACTTTATCAGGCTCTGCGGGTCCTCACCGCACCGGTGCGGGCTGCGGGGAGCGCAACGTGAGCAACGTCGCCTCCGGCGGTGTGAACAGGCGGTAGTCCGAGTACGGGCTCGCGCCCATGCCGGCGCTGACGTTCAGGGGCACCCCCTGCCAGCTGGACAGGCCGCGGGCCTGCCGGCGCGGGATGTCGCAGTTGGTGACCAGGGCGCCCAGGCCCGGCACACGCAGCTGGCCGCCATGGGTGTGGCCGGCCAGCACGAGATCCGCCCCGTCGGCCACGAAGGAGTCGAGCACCCGGCGGTAGGGGGCGTGCGCGACACCGATCCGCAGCACGTTGCCGTGCGCCGGCGGCGCGGGTGCCGGGTGCGGCGCGGGGGGCATCCGGTCGAGCTCGAGATGCGGGTCGTCGACCCCGGCCAGGCGCACCTCCAGCCCGCCCAGCTCGATGCTGGCCCGGGCGTTGGTGAGATCCTTCCACCCGTGCTCCGCGAGCCGCGCGGTGAGCTCGCCGACGGGCAGGGTGGGCGCCTTCGGCTCGGTCATGCCGGCGGGCCTCGGGTCCGGCAGCAGGTAGCGGGCCGGATTCTTCGGCATTGGCTCGAACATGTCGTTGGAGCCGTGCACGAAGGCGCCGGGACGCCGCAGCAGCGGCTCCAACGCCTCGGCCAGCACCGGGATCGAGGCGGCGGAGGCGATGTTGTCCCCCGTGTCGATCACCAGATGAGGGCGCAGCAGCGAGAGGTGCTCGAGGAAGTCGAGCTTGCGTCGCTGCTGCGGCATCAGATGGATGTCGCTGATGTGCAGCACGCGGACCGTCCGGGTGCCCGGCGGCAGGATCCGCAGCTCGACCTCACGCAGCGTGTAGCGGTGGATCTCGACATGGCGCGCCCAGACATGGGCCGCGGCGGCGGCGCCCAGTCCGAGGCCGCCCACGGCTCCGGCGGCCGCGAGGACCGGCCGCACCTCAGCTCCCGCCGGTGGACTGCCGGATGACCACGGTCTCGCCCTCGGGAAGGCGGGTGCCGGGTTTCGGATCCGTCCCGATCACGTACCACTTGCCCACCGAGCTGTTCGACTCGTTGCGCACCTCGACCTCGTAGCCCGCCGACTCGACCGCGCTCGTCGCCTGGCTGAGGACCATGCCCGAGACATCGGGCACGACGCCCTTCTGAGCCGCGTCGGGGGACTGGCCGGCCGGCTTCTCCGGAGCGGCCGGGAACGATTCGTCGGGAAGGCCCTCGTGGACGCGGGTCATGTACTCCTGCCAGGTGGGCAGGGAGACCGTGTTGCCCCAGACGCTCCCGCTGCGGAGCATCTCCCCGTCGACCTCGAAGCCGCCGGGGCGGACGTTGGCGTTGGGGTGGCCGAACCACACGGCGGTGGACATCTGCCGGGTGAAGCCGACGTACCAGGTGTGGAACTGCTGCCCCGAGGTGCCGGTCTTGCCGCCCGCCGGGTGGCCCGGGATCGTCTTGCCCTTGCCGGTCGCCTTCGGGTCCTCGAGATCCTGCTGGAGGGTCCACGCCATGGCGTCGGCGACCTCCTTCTCGACGGCCTGGTGGCAGTCTGCGCCGGAGATGTCCATCGGGTCCCCGTTGCGGTCCAGGACCTCCGAGATGGCCTGCGGCTTGCAGTAGGTGCCGCCGGCGGCCCAGGTGGCGTAGGCGGACGCCATGTCGAGGGCGGAGATCCGCACCTCGCCGAGCACCAGCACCGCCGGCGCCAGCTCGTTGCCATACATCTCGTCCATCGGCATCTCGTAGGTGTTCGGGTCGTAGGGGTCGTGGCCCGCCGGCACCACGCCGACGCTGCGTGCCGTCTCCGCGATCTCGCACAGGTCCAGCTGGCGCGCCATGTCGGTGTAGGCGGTGTTGATCGAGAACTTGGTCGCGTTCAGCACCGTCTCCATCGGCTGGATGCGCACCGAGACCGCGTTGTCGGGATTCCAGGCCTGGGCCGAGCGCCAGCTGCCGCGCGGGAGGCACTTGGCCGGCGACGTCGAGATCGGGCGCCGCTCCGTGCTGACCTTGTCGTAGACCGACCGGTCGTGCTCGAGCCAGTCCTGCAGCACGAAGGGCTTGAAGGTCGAGCCGACCGGGAAGCCGCTGCCGCCGCCGAGGGTCTTGGGCACGTTGTAGTTGATGGCCGTCTCACCCGGGCCCGCCTCCGCGTACGGGTTGAAGGTGCGGTTCTGGGCCATCGTGAGGATGTTCCCGGTGCCCGGCTCGACGGTCACGATGGAGTGGCCGAAGCCGCTCTCCGAATCGCCGGGGAGCTTGCGCTGGAGGATGTCCACGGCCGCCGCCTGGGTGTCCGGGTCCAGAGTGGTGCGGATGGTGAGGCCGCCTCCGTAGAGCAGCTCGCGGCGCTCCTCGTAGGTCGGTGCGAAGTTCGGGTCGTTCAGCAGCGAGCGCGTCACGTAGTCGCAGAAGAATCCGCTGGTGCCCGCGGAGGCGCAGCCCGCCCGCACGTTCTGGATGTCGAGCATCTCCTCGACCGGCTGCGAGGTGTACTCCTCGTACTCCTCCTCGGTGATGTACTCCTCGCGGCGCATGTCATGCAGGACCTCGTTGCGGCGCTTCTGGCCCGCCTCGGGATGGCTGACCGGGTCGTACTGGTTCGGGCCGTTGGTGACGCCCGCCAGCAGCGCGGCCTCGCCGGGGTTGAGGTCCGCCGCGCTCTTGCTGAAGTAGTGCCGGGCCCCGGTCTCGACGCCGTACTGCGAGGGCCCGAACTGCGCCACGTTCAGGTAGGCGTTGAGGATCTCGTCCTTGGTCCACTTCTTCTCGAGGGAGAGGGCGAGCTTCGCCTCGCGCAGCTTGCGGCCGTAGCTCTGCTCGGTCGCCTCGAGCTGGTCCTCCTGGTCGCCGCGCTGGACGGCATCCATCAGGAGGGCGTTCTTCACGTACTGCTGGGTCAGCGTCGATCCGCCCTGGGTGGCTCCACCCGCGGCGTTGGAGGCGAAGGCGCGCACCATGCCCTTGGGGTCGATGCCGCCGTGTTCGTAGAAGCGGCGGTCCTCGACCGCGATCACCGCGTGCTGGATGTGCGGGGAGATCTCCTCCAGCGGCACCATGATGCGGTTCTCCGTGTAGAAGGTCGCCAGCAGCGAGCCGTCGGCGGCCTCGATCCGGCTCGCCTCGTTCAGCGGCTCCACCTCGAGCTCGGAGGGGTAGGAGTCGAACAGTGCGACGCCGTCCTTGGCGACCGCCGAACCGGCCGAGACCATGGGGAGGAAGAACGCCGCCATCAGCACGCCGGCGAGTGCGGAGACGGCGAGCAGCCCCAGCAGCAGGTAGATGGTCTGCATGAGGGCGACGGGGAGGGAGCGCCCGGAGGCGGGCGCGGGCGTGGTGCGGGCCATGGTCCCACAGTACGGGCAGTGGCGCGCCGACGGCCATGAGGCGTGCCACGAGCGCCGAATCTTCACCGTTCCGTGGCCTCCGCGCGATGTCGCGGCACCGTTCCGCGGGGCGCGTCTGCCGGGCGGGTGCTCGGGTGCCGTACGGGCGGGCGCCCGCGAGCGAGGGCTCCGGGTGCCCCGCCGGTGCAGCAGGAGCGCCGGACGGCGGATCTGCGTGAGTTTTGCCTTGTGGCGAGAGTCTCCTTACAGTGAGGGCCAGAACGGATCAACGTCGATCCGGCACCTGGGAAGGGGATGCGAATGACCATCGGGGAATCTCCGACGACCACCGACTCGAGCTGGGCGACGCGAGGCGCCTGCGTGAGCATGGACCCCGACGGCTTCTTCGTGAAAGGGGCCGAGCAGCACGCGGTGAAGGCCGCCTGCGGGGCATGCCCGGTGAGGACCGAATGTCTGGCCGACGCCCTGGACAATCGTGTCGATTTCGGCGTCTGGGGAGGGATGACCGAACGGGAGCGCCGGCGGCTCCTGCGGCGCCACCCGGACGTGAGCAGCTGGTGGGCCGTGCTGCGCCGTGCCGAGAAGGAGGCCGTGGGCGGCTGAGGGCCGGGGTCGCCCTGCCGCCCGCTCTCCCCGGTAGGCTCGCCCCATGAGCACTGTCACCCGCTGGGAGTACCTGACCGTTCCGCTGCTGATCCACGCGACCAAGCAGATCCTCGACAACTACGGCGAGGAGGGATGGGAGCTGGTCCAGGTCGTGCCGGGCCCGAACCCGGAGAACCTGGTCGCCTACCTCAAGCGCCCGCTGGCCGAGGGCTGAGCCGATGGACCTCGCCCCGCGCGGATCGCGCGTCCGGGACCGGCTCGCTGAGCGCGGGCTGTCCCTGCCCGCCGTCGCGGCTCCCGTGGCCGCCTACGTGCCTGCCGTCGCGACCGGCCACCACGTGCACACCTCCGGCCAGCTGCCGTTCGTCGACGGAGCACTGCCGCTGACCGGCAAGGTCGGCGCCGAGGTCACCCCCGAGCAGGCCGCCGAGCTGGCCGCCACCTGCTGCCTCAACGCCCTGGCGGCCGTCGAGTCGCTGGCGGGGGACCTGGACCGTGTGACCCGGGTGGTGAAGCTGACCGGCTATGTCGCCTCGGATCCCGCCTTCACCGCGCAGCCCGCCGTGATCAACGGCGCCAGCGAGCTGCTCGGCGAGCTCTTCGGCGATGCCGGCACGCACGCCCGGGCCGCCGTCGGTGTCGCCGTGCTCCCGCTGGATGCGCCGGTCGAGCTCGATCTGCTGGTGGAGCTCGACGGCCCGGTCGCCGACTGAGGGCATCGCCGTGGAGGAAGACGCCCCGCAGCGTGATCCCGACCGTCCCTCCGTCGAGCTGATCGTCGTCCGGGCCGAGAACCCGGGCCCGATGACGCTCACCGGCACCAACAGCTACGTGGTGCGCGCCGGAGACCAGGTGTGGGTCGTCGACCCCGGGCCTCGCGATCCCGAGCACCTCGCCGAGCTGCTGCTGCGCTGCGGAGCGGACTCCCGCCCCCGCGGCGTGCTGGTGACGCATCGGCACCTCGACCACACCGCCGGGGCCGCCACCCTGGCGCGGCAGCTCGCCGCCCGCAGCGGGCTCGAGGTGCCGCTGTATGCGGCGGACCGCTCCGCGGTGCCGGGCTCCCGCGCGCTGCCGTCGACG
The DNA here is from genome assembly GCA_035301145.1 of Brachybacterium sp. GTDB lineage: Bacteria > Actinomycetota > Actinomycetes > Actinomycetales > Dermabacteraceae > Brachybacterium. The sequence continues at coordinate 15,239 of DATGUQ010000152.1, forward strand.
CTCGAGAGCGATCACGGCACCGTGGGCCATGTCGTGCATCTTCCCGGGCACACCTCCGACTCGGTCGCGCTGCTCCTCGAGGGCGGGCGCCTGCTCAGCGGGGACACCCTGCTGGGCGGCTCGTCCACCGTGATCGTGCCGGAGGACGGCGGCTCGCTGTCGGACTACCTGCAGTCGCTGGCGATCCTGCGCGCGATGACGATGGACGGGCGCATCGGCTCGATCCACCCCGGCCACGGCCCCGCCTACGAGACACCGCTGGAGGCCCTCGAGGCGATCGAGCAGGCGATCGCGCACCGTCACGAACGCATCGAGGAGGTGCGTCGGGCGCGCACGGCGGGGGTGCTCACCATCGACCGGCTGCTGCGGGTGGTCTACGGCCCGGACCTGCCCGAGCAGCTCGAGGGCGCGGCCCGCTGGAATCTGCGCGCCACCCTCGACCACCTCGCCGAGGAGCGCTGAGGCGGCGCCTCCGCGCCCTGGCCTTCCCGTGCGCTGCGGAGTCGGGACGGCCGCCGGTTGCGCCGCCCTCCCGTGCGCTGCGGCGTCGCGACGGCCGCCGGTTCCGCCGCCCTCCCGTGCGCCGCGCTGGGACGGCCGCCGTCGACCCGCGACACGACACCCGGACACGCCGGGACCCCCGATTCCGTCCGCTGGTGAACGGAATCGGGGGTCCCGATGCGCGTGTCGTGGCGCGCGTGCCTCTTCTCGGGGGCTCGACGTCCATGCCGCGGCGGCGTGCGCCGCGTGGCGTCAGCGGGCGCGGCGGCGCAGGCGCTCGACGTCGGAGATCAGCACCGCCCGGGCCTCGAGCCGGATCCAGCCGCGCGAGGCGAAGTCCGCCAGGGCCTTGTTGACCGTCTCCCGGGAGGCGCCGACCAGCTGGGCGAGCTCCTCCTGGGTGAGGCCGTGGGCGACCATCACGCCGTCGTCCGTCTGCCGGCCGAAGCGCTGCGCGAGATCCAGGACGTTCTTGGCGACACGGCCGGGAACGTCCGCGAAGACGAGGTCGGCGAGCGACTCGTTGGTCTTGCGCAGGCGGCGGGCGAGCGAGGCCAGCAGGTGGCGGCCCACCTCGGGACGCTGGGCGAGGACCCGGTACAGGTCCTGCTGCGAGAGCGAGTAGAGCGTCGACTCCGCGACCACCGTGGCGGTCGCATTGCGCGGCGCGGGGTCGAACAGCGACAGCTCGCCGAGGGTCTCGCCGGGCCCCAGCACGGCCAGCAGGTTCTCACGGCCGTCGCCCGAGGCGTGCCCGACCTTCACCTTGCCGGAACCGATGATGAACAGCCGATCGCCCGGATCCCCCTCGCGGAAGATGATGGCGCTGCGGTGGTAGTCCTCCTGCTTCATCGACGCCAGCACGGCCTGCTTGCCGTCCTCGTCGAGCGCAGCGAACAGCGGTGATGACCGTACGATGTTCTCGTCCACGGAACCTCCTGAGTGTGGGGCCCCGAGTATCGGGACCGTGCTGTGCTACTCGATGTGCCGTGCGCCACGAACTGCGGTGGCCACTGTCACATGATGCTCAAACACTACCGTGCCGACGCCGTCCGGTCCCGTCACCCGCCGAAGGAGAACCAGTGCAGAGCCCGAGGTCGACCCGTCGGAGCGCCGCGGATCCCCGCTCGGTGCGCCCGGCGGACGCCGCGCAGATCGCCTCCCGGCTGGCGCAGGCACATCCCGGCGCGCGCACCGAGCTCGATCACCGCGATGCTGTCGAACTCCTGGTCGCGACGGTGCTCTCGGCCCAGACGACGGACCTGCGCGTCAACCAGGTCACCCCGGAGCTGTTCTCCCGCTGGCCCGATCCGGCGGCGCTCGCCGCGGCCGAGGAGGCCGAGGTCGCCGAGGTGGTCCGGCCGCTGGGAATGGGCCCCACCCGGGCGCGTCGTCTCATCGCCCTGGCCCGGGGACTGCTCGCCGAGTACGACGGCGAGGTGCCGGACGACCAGGCCGCGCTCGAGGCGCTGCCCGGCGTGGGTCGCAAGACGGCCCACGTGGTGCGCGGGGCGTGGTTCGGGCACTCCCTGCTCGCGGTCGACACCCACGTCGGGCGGGTCTCGCGCCGCCTCGGCTGGACCACCCGGACCGATCCCCGCCGGGTCGAGGAGGACGTGGTCGCCCGGGTGGAGGCCGACGGCACCGGAGCCGAGGCGGAGCAGCTCACCGTGCTGGGGCTGCGCCTGATCCTCCACGGCCGCCGGGTGTGCACCGCCCGGGCGCCCCGCTGCGGGCAGTGCATCCTGGCCGATCTGTGCCCGCAGGTGGGTGTGGCATGAGCGCCGCGCAGCAACGGGAGCCGGGGCTCCCCGCCGAGGCCGCGTTCCTCGCCCCGCTGGCCGAACGGGCGCGGCGCGGGGACGTGCTGGTGCGCCGCGACCCGGACCCGCGGGACCCGCGGCTCCCCGACCGCGGCGGCGAGTCCGTGCGCCGCAGCGCCGTGCTCCTCCACCTGGCCGGCACCGGGCTGCACGACGCGCAGCTCGTGCTCGAGGAGCGCGGCCACTCGATGCGCTCCCAGCCGGGCCAGTTCTCGCTCCCCGGCGGGGGGCGCGATCCGGGCGACCGCGACGACGTGCACACCGCCCTGCGCGAGGCCGAGGAGGAGACGGGCCTGGATCCGGGCGACGTGCTGGTGCTGGGTGCGTTCGCTCCGATCCCGATGCCGTGGCGGGTCCAGGTGGTCACCCCGGTGCTGAGCTGGTCCGCCTCGATGCCGCCGCTCGGGGTGCGGGACCCGTTCGAGGTGGAGCGTGTGGTCTGGGCCCCGCTGACGGGGCCCGGTTCGCTCACCGACCCCGCTCATCAGCAGCGCGGCGAGCTGCGCGGCTTCGGGGTGGGGCCCGCGTTCGACCTCCCGGGCGATGCGTTCGTCTGGGGATTCACGGCGATGATCCTGGAGCAGGTGCTGGTCGGTCTGGGCCTGGACGCGGTGCCGCCCACCGCGCCGGTGCGCGAGATCCCACCCGAACGCCGCCGCTGAGCGGTGTCCGCGGTCACCTCGCGGCGACCTGCTCTCCACGCCGGCGGGCGGGCACGATAGACTCGACAGGCGCCGGACGGTCTCCGGCAGCCCCTCGGGGTGCACACGGAGCGACCGGCCGGGAGCCTCCGCCCGCGCCCCGGAATCCAGTACTCGCAGACCGATGAGCAGCAGACAAGGAATGGGATCCAGGTGCCACGCGGCAAGGTGAAGTTCTACGACGCCGAGAAGGGCTTCGGGTTCATCCTCGACGACGAGGACGGCCAGAGCGTCTACGTGCATGCCACGAACCTGCCCGACGGGGTCACCACCCTCCGGCCGGGCACCCGCGTGGACTTCGACATGGTCGACGGCCGTCGCGGCCCCCAGGTGCTCTCCCTGCAGCTGCTCGATCCCGCCCCGTCGGTCAGCCGTGCCCGGCGGCAGAAGCCCGACGAGATGGCGGGGATGGTCGAGGACCTGATCCGGCTGCTCGACGACGCCTCCAACGGCCTGCGCCAGGGCCGCTACCCCGATCGCAGCCACTCGCAGAAGATCGCCACCGTCCTGCGCGCCGTCGCCGACAACTTCGAGGCCTGACACCGATGACGTCACCGACCACATCCCCCCGCCGCGCCCGCACCGCGCGGCCCAAGCTCGATGCGATCGCGGCCGAGGCCGTCGAGCTCGCCCGTGAGGCGCTGCTCGAGGTCACCGAGCCGGGACAGGTCGGTGAGCACCTCCGTGTCGAGGCCAGCGGCGAACGTCTGGTCACGCATGTCTTCGAATGCACGATGCCGGGCTACCGCGGCTGGTCCTGGGTGGCGGTGCTCGCCCGCGCCTCGCGCGCCAAGGCCGCCACGGTCGCCGAGACGGCGCTGCTGCCCGGCGAGGACGCGATCCTCGCCCCCGACTGGGAGCCCTGGTCCGAGCGGCTGAAGCCCTCGGACGTCGGCGCCGACGACCTGCTGCCCTACCGGGAGCAGGACGAACGGCTCGAGCAGGGCTACGAGGCCACCGGTGACGAGGACGAGGACCAGGTCGCGCTGTGGGAGCTCGGCCTGGGCCGCTCCCGCGTCCTCTCCCCGGAGGGCCGCAGCGAGGCCGCGGAGCGCTGGCTCGAGGGCGACTTCGGCCCGCGCCAGAAGTCCGGGCGCGGTCGGCGCGGCACCGTTGCGGCGAACTGCACCAGCTGCGGGTTCCTCACCCAGCTGTCCGGATCGCTCCGACGGGAGTTCGGGGTGTGCACCAACGAATGGTCCCCGGCCGACGGCCGCGTGGTCCATCTCAACTACGGCTGCGGAGCGCACTCGGAGACCGGCCGGCAGGGCGATGACCGGGAGATCCCGCGCAGCAGCGGCGTTATCGTCGACGAGCTCGAGGTCGAGGTCGACAAGGCCCCGGCGGCCGCGGAGGGCTCGGCCGCCGACGGGGCTGCGGGTGGCGGCAGCGTCGGGCGCGTCTCCGCCGACGCTCAGCCTGCTGCCGCCGACGTCCCCGAAGCGGACTCCCCGGAGGATTCGGCCACCCCTGAGCAGGTCCAGGCTGCGGAGGGAGCATCGTCGGTCCCCGAGGAACCGGCGACGGCCGCCGAAGGGACGGCGCCCGCTGCCGAGTCCCAGGTCTCCGAGGCCCCGGAGGCCGATTCCCCCCAGGACGAGGCGACCGGCCCCGACGCCTGAGCGTTCCCGGAGTCCGAACGCTCGCGAGGCTGAGCGCTGCTCCGGGGTGTGGGGGCCGGTCGGTGCCGGCCCGCACCGGCGCTCAGCGCAGCGAGATGGCGATGCGGGCCAGCAGCGCCTCGATCGCCAGCAGCGGGGGCACGTTCCCGCTGATGCGGTCCCGTGCCTCCTGCACCGCCTCCAGCAGCCCCAGCGTGATCCGTCCCGAGCCCCGCGAGGCGGTCTCCTCGATCTCGTCCACCACATCGATGTTGACCAGATCGGTCTGCGCACCGAGCTGCCGGCTCAGCACGTCCCGCAGCACCGAGTGCGCGTCGAGCAGGTACCTGTCCAGCACGTCGCGCACCAGCCGCGTCTGCCGTCGCTTCGCGTCCTCCTCGAGCTGACGCACCTGGGAGCGCAGCGACGGCGGCACCTTGCCGTCATCGATCCCGGCCGAGCGCAGGAAGCGCTCCTTCTCCTCCGTCGCGACCACGTCGGCGTGCTCCTTCGCCTCGGCGGTGGCACGGTCCACCAGGCCCTGGGCGGCGAGCACCGCCTCCCCGGTGCCCCGCAGGGAGAGCAGGGTGCGTGCGGACTCTTCACGGGCGGCCAGCGCACCGTCCTGGGTGGCGTAGCGCAGCGCCAGTCCGATGTGCCCCTGCGCGGCCCGGGCGGCACGCACCGCCAGCTGATCGTCGATCCCGTCCCGGCGGCGCAGCAGCTCGGCGACCACCTCGGAGGGCGGCACCGAGAGCGTCACCAGACGGCAGCGGGAGCGGATGGTGGGCGCCAGATCCTCCGCCGACGGGGCGCACAGCATCCACACCGTCGCCGGGGGCGGCTCCTCGATCGACTTCAGCAGCACGTTGAAGGTGCCGGCGCTCATGCGGTCGGCGTCCTCGACGATCACCACCCGGCGGTGACCGGTGGCCGGGGCGCGCTGCGCGGTCATCACCAGCGCCCGCACCTCCTCCTTCGCGATCGAGAGCTTGTCGGTCGCGACGACGGTGACGTCGGGATGGGTGCCGGCCAGCGTGGTCCGGCACGCCGGGCACCGGCCGCAGCCGCTTCCCTGCTCGCACTGCAGGGTGGCGGCGAAGGCCCGTGCCGCGGTGGAGCGCCCGGAGCCGGGCGGCCCGGTGATCAGCCAGGCCTGGGCGAGGGAGCCCTCCGGGGAGGCGGCACGGCGGAACTGGGCGACGGCGGCATCCTGCCCCACCACGTCGGCCCACACCCCGTCGGCCGCCGCCGGTGCGTCGTGCAGAGGGCCGGCGGCGGTCACTGCTCGTCCCGGTGCCGGGTGGGCGGTGCCGGCTCGAAGGTGGGGTCGAACAGGTTCAGCACCTCCGCGATCGCCTCGAGCACCTGGGCGTGGACCTCCTCGCGCGGGAGGGTCCCGTCGATGACCGCATACCGCTCGGGGTCCGCGGCGGCGAGGTCGAGGAACTCCTGCCGCACCGCCTCGTGGAAGGCGAGACCGGCGGATTCGAGCCGGTCGCGCTGCGCGGGGTCGCGCCGTTCGTCCAGCGTCTGCGGCGGCACGTCCAGCAGGATGGTGCGGTGGGGGAGCAGCCCGTCGACCGCCCACAGCGAGAGGGCGGCGATCTCGTCGCCGTCCAGCTCGCGCCCCGCCCCCTGGTAGGCGACGGAGGAATCGAGGTACCGGTCGCCGAGCACCAGCCCGCCGCGGGCGAGGTGCGGGCGCACGACGGACGTGACGTGGTGGGCGCGGTCCGCGGCGTACAGCAGCGCCTCTGCCCGCGAGTCGACGTCCTCGCCGTGCAGCAGCAGCCCGCGGATGCTCCGGCCGAGCGGGGTCCCGCCCGGCTCGCGCGTGGTGAGGATGAGGTCCTCGGCGACCGAGCGGTCGGTGACCAGGTGGTCCCGCAGCAGCTGCATCTGGGTGGACTTGCCGGCGCCGTCCCCGCCCTCGAAGGAGATGAACACGCCCCGCCTGGGCGGGTGCGGGGTCGGCACGTGCAGGCCGCGCACGGAGTCCAGGATGCTCATGCGATCTCCTCACCGGGGTAGACCACACCGAGCGCCGCCCGCATCGCGTCCATCGTGCCCATCACGTCCAGGGTGTCCTTCCAGCTCATCAGGGGAGATTCCAGCTCACCGCCGGTGATCCGCCGCGCGGCCTCGGCGATCTCGTAGGCCATCCCGTCCCCGGGCGCCCCGGGGTGCTCGACCGACGCCGAACGGCCGTCCAGCATCGACACGGTCAGGGTGCCCGGGGCGAAGAAGGGCCCGGACAGGCGCGCCGTGCCGAGGGTGCCGCTGACCACGGCCTCGGTGGGGGTGCGGGCGCGCAGCGTGGAGGACAGCCGTGCCCGGCCCCCGTGCGCGCCCCGTGCGAGCAGGGCGACGTAGGCGTCGACCCCGGTCTCGGTGAGATCGCCGTGGACGGCGAGTTCGTCCAGCTCGCCGAGCACCATCTGCGCGAACGAGACGGGATATACGCCGAGGTCCAGGAGCGCGCCGCCGCCCAGCTCCGGGGCGTACATGCGGTGGCCCGGATCCAGCGGGAAGGACTGCCCGTGATCGGCCGCGACCTCCACGACCTCGCCGAGCAGGCCGTCGGCCAGCAGCTGCCGCAGCACGTCGTACTGGGGCAGGAACCGCGCCCACATCGCCTCCATCGCGAACACGCCGCGGTCGCGGGCGACGTCCAGCAGATCCCGCGCCTGGGCGGTGTTCAGCGTGAACGCCTTCTCCACCAGGACCGGGACCCCGGCCTCGAGCACGGGGCGGGTCAGGGCATGGTGCTGCGCATGCGGGGAGGCGATGTAGACGGCGTCCACCCCGCCCCGTGCCAGCATCTGCTCCACCGAGTCGCCGGCGTGCTCGATGCCGTGGGACGCGGCGAACGCCTCGGCCCGCTGCGCCGAGCGCGAGACCACGGAGACGACACGCGAGGCCGTCGCCCGGTGCGCGGTCGCGGTGAACTGGCCGGCGATGTGGCCGGGGGAGATCACCCCCCAGCGCAGACCGGGCGCGGTCGACGGATCGGGAACGGTGGAGGCCGGGAGGGCGAGCGGAGGCTCGGCACCGCCTCGGGGGGCGTCGGTGTCGCTCATGGGTCCAATCTATCGGTCGTGCCGACACCGGTGCCGCCGATGGTGGATCCGCAGGTGATGTGGAATGTGGAGGGGGCGGGGTCGATGCCGTATCGGGACCTCGACACCTCCGGTGTGCTCGTACACTGAGGTGGTCGAGCACATCGGAGCTCGCGTCTGAACAAAGGAGTTTTGACATGGTCGACAGCACTTCCCGCCCGTTCGCGTCCCGGCGCACGGTCCTCGCGGCCGGCGGCGTGACGACGGCGGCCGTTGCGCTGGCCGCCTGCGGGGGCGGATCCGACTCGGGCGGCGGTGGCGGCGGCGAGGCGCCCGCCGCGGACTTCGAGGAGCGTGGCCCGATCACCCTGGCCAGGGGCAAGGACACCACCGGCAAGCTCGCCGAGTTCCTCGAGACCTGGAACTCCGAGCATCCCGACGAGGAGGTCACGCTCATCGAGCTGCCCGAGTCCGCCGATGAGCAGCGCACCCAGATGATCAACAACGCCCAGGCGAAGTCGGATGCGTACACGGTGCTCGGGCTCGACGTGGTGTGGACGGCCGAGTTCGCGGCGAACCAGTGGGTTGTCGCACTGCCGGAGGACAAGTTCCCGCTTGATGATCTCATCCCGGCCACGGTCGTCACCGGCACGTACTTCGACAAGCTCTACGGGGTGCCGTTCACCACCAACGCGGAGCTGCTGTTCTCCCGCACCGATCTGCTCGAGCAGGCGGGGCTCGACGGCCCGCCCGAGACGTTCGAGGAGCTGTATTCCGCGATCGAGACGCTGCAGGAGGAGGATCCGGACCTGCTCGGCTTCGGGGCGCAGTACTCGAAGTACGAGGGCCTGACGGTCCAGGCGGCCGGGCTCGTGGCGTCGGCCGGCGGGCAGCTCTTCGACGACGAGGGCAAGCCCCACGCCGACTCCGCGGAGGCGATCACCGGCATCCAGACCGTCCGTGACGGCTTCGACAAGGGGCTCATCCCGCAGGAGGCGCTGACCTACAAGGAGGAGGAGTCCCGCGCGGCGTACCAGGACGGCCGCCTCGCCTTCCTGCAGAACTGGCCGTACGTGTGGGCTCTCGGCCAGGCCGAGGACGGCTCCTCGAAGGTCAACGGGAAGATGGTCGCCAGCGTGGTGCCCGGGATCGATGGTCCCGGCAGCTCGACGCTCGGCGGTCTGAACCTCGGTGTGAGCGCCTTCGCGAAGAACAAGGGCACCGCCGTCGACTTCATCGCCTTCATGGTCGATGCCGCCCAGCAGAAGGGCTGGGGTCTCGCCACCTCCGAGGCGCCGGCGAACGCCGCCGTCTACGAGGACCAGGAGATGCTCGACGCCTTCCCGTTCCTGCCCCAGCTCAAAGACGCGATCGACACGGGCACCAGCCGGCCCGCGGTCGTCCAGTACGGCGAGGTGACCCAGGCGATCCAGGAGGCCGCCTACGCCTGCTTCTCCGGCGAGAAGGATGCTGAGGCCGCGATGAAGGACCTGCAGACCCAGCTGACCGAGCTCACGGCGCAATGACGACCGCTGTCGCTCGTCCCACGGCGACCGGCGGCAGGCGCGGTAGGAAGATCGGCGGCGATCACGGCAGGATGGCGTATCTCCTCCTGCTCCCGACGCTGATCCTGCTCGCGCTCGTCGTCGGCTTCCCGCTGGTGCTGTCGGCGTGGCAGTCCCTGATGCAGTCCGGCCAGGGGGTCGACCCGGCCACCGGGCTGATCATCAAGGGCGACACGTTCGTGGGCCTGGACAACTACGTCGATGCCTTCACCGGTGCGGGCGCCGGGGCAGGGTTCTGGAACGCGTTCTGGAACACCACCCTGTTCACGGTCGTGGGCGTGAGCATCGAGACCGTGCTCGGCGTCGCGATGGCACTGATCATGGCCAAGGCGATGCGCGCGACCGGCCTGGTCCGCGCCTCGATCCTGATCCCGTGGGCGATCCCCACGGTGGTCTCGGCCCTGATGTGGCAGCTGATCTTCGACGCGAACGGCATCGCGAACCGGCTGATCGACTACCAGATCCTGTGGACCACGGAGGGCTGGCAGGCCAAGGCCGCGGTGCTCATCGCCGACATCTGGAAGACGGCGCCGTACATCGGGCTGCTCACCCTCGCGGGGCTGCAGACCATCGACAAGCAGGTGTACGAGGCGGCGACGGTTGACGGCGCGAACCGCTGGCAGACGTTCTGGAGGATCACCCTCCCGCTGGTGCGACCGGTGCTCGTGGTGGCGGTGCTGTTCCGGCTGCTCGACGCCATGCGCATGTTCGACCTGCCGTATGTGCTGCTGGGGACCCTGGACTCGGGCCAGACCCTGTCCATGCTCGCCACGGATGCCGCGTCGAAGACGAACTTCGGCGCCGCCTCCGCGTACTCGATGGTGCTGTTCGCCTACATCTGCCTGGTGGCGTTCCTGTTCGTCAGGCTGCTGGGCGCCGACGTGATCGGGGATCAGAACCGCCCGGCGAAGAAGCGGCGCACACCGCGTCGCCTGCGCACGACCTCCGAAGGGAGCATGCCATGAGCACCGCCACCACCACGGGCGTCGTCTCCCGCACGGGAGAGGTGCTCGAGCCCAGGAAGCGCAAGGGCCGCACCCTGGGATCGTTCGTCATCGGCCTGGGCATGGCGTTCATCCTGGTGTACTGCCTCGCGCCGTTCTACTGGATGATCGTCTCGGCGCTGCGCCAGCCCTCCGAGGGGCGGTCGACGGAGCTGATCCCCAGCCCGATCAGCGTCGAGAACTTCATCGCCGTCTTCGACCCGTCGAACCACTTCGCCCGCGCCCTGCTGAACTCGCTGGTCGTCGCCGGCGGGACCACGATCCTGGTGCTCGTGCTGGGCGTGTTCGGCGCCTACGCGCTGGCGCGGCTCGATTTCCGCGGCAAGGTGCTGGTCATGTTCCTCATCGTGGCGACCTCGATGTTCCCGGTCGTCACCCTTGTGGTGCCGCTGCTGAAGCTGTTCAGCGGGGGATTCGTGTGGTTCCCGTTCAACTGGATCAACACCTACCAGGCGATGATCCTGCCCACGATCTCCTTCGCGCTGCCGCTGGCGGTGTGGAACCTCAACGCGTTCTTCCGGCAGCTGCCGGTGGAGCTCGAACAGGCGGCGATGGTCGACGGGACCACCCGATTCGGGGCGTTCCTGCGGGTCATCCTGCCGCTGGCCGCGCCCGGGGTGTTCACCACGGCGATCATCACCTTCATCGCGGCCTGGAACGAGTTCCTCATCGCCCTGACGATGGTGAACGCGCCGTTGATGCAGACCGCGAACGTGGCGATCTCGAAGTTCACCGGCATCTCGCAGTTCGACACCCCGTACGGCACGAAGATGGCCGCCGGCGTGATCGTGACGGTGCCGCTGATCATCATGGTGCTGATCTTCCAGCGCCGCATCATCGGCGGCCTCGCCGCAGGATCGGTGAAGTGACCGCTGCGGGGTGAGCGGCCGCAGCGGGGCCGTTCCCGACCGGGCGAGGCGGCCGCATCCTCGACGGGTGCGGCCGCCTCGTCGTGAGCGACGATCGCCGGAGCCCCGGCGCGGCTACTTCTTCGTCGTCGTGCTCTTCTTCCGCGAGGTGGTGCGCTTGGCCGGCGCCTTCTTCTTCGCCGGCCCCTTCGCGCGCTTCTCCGCCAGCTTCTCGACCGCGATGGTCTCGGTGATCTCCTCGACCTTCTCGGTCGCCCGGAGGGAGACGTTCGTGGTGCCGTCGGTGATGTACGGGCCGAAGCGGCCGTCCTTGATCACGATCGGCTTCTCGCTGGTCGGGTCGGTGCCCAGCTCCTTCAGCGGAGGCTTCGCGGCGGCCCGTCCGCGCGCCTTGGGCTGCGCGTAGATCTTCTCGGCCTCCTCGAGGGTGATCGAGAAGATCTGCTCCTCCGTCTCCAGGGAGCGCGAATCGGTGCCCTTCTTCATGTACGGGCCGTAGCGCCCGTTCTGGGCGGTGATCTCCACGCCGTCGGCCGCGGTGCCGACCACGCGCGGCAGCCTGAGCAGCTTCAGCGCGTCCTCGAGCGTGACGGTCGACAGGTCCATCGACTTCAGCAGCGAACCCGTGCGGGGCTTCGGCTGCTTGGACTTCGGGATCTTCTTGCCGTCGGCCGTCACCTGCTCCGGCAGGACCTCGGTGACGTAGGGGCCGTAACGGCCGTCCTTGGCGACGATCTCGTGCCCGGTCTCCGGATCGGTGCCCAGCACGCGGCCGTCGTCCTTGGCGCGCTCGAGCAGCTCCTCGGCCTTCTCGACCGTCAGCTCGTCGGGCGCGACCTCGTCGGAGACGTTCGCGCGGCGCGGGTCCGCACCCTCGATCGGGGTGCCGTCCTCGTCGCGCGCGATCTGCTCGACGTAGGCGCCGTAGCGGCCCACCCGCAGGGTGATGCCCTCACCGATCTCGATGCTGTTGATCGCGCGGGCATCGATCTCACCGAGGTCGTCGACCATCGGCTTGAGGCCGATCGGACCGTCGGAGCCGTCGGAGAGGTAGAAGTTCTTCAGGTACTCCGCGCGCGCCAGGTCGCCCTGGGCCATGCGGTCCAGCTGCTGCTCCATCTGCGCGGTGAAGTCGTAGTCGATGAACGGCCCGAAGTGCTCCTCGAGCAGGCGCACCACCGCGAAGGCGGTCCAGCTGGGCACCAGTGCGGTGCCGCGACGCAGCACGTAGCCGCGATCCTGGACGGTCGCCACGGTGGAGGCGTAGGTCGAGGGGCGGCCGATGCCGCGGTCCTCGAGGGCGCGGACGAGGGAGGCCTCCGTGTACCGCGGGGGCGGGGCGGTGGAGTGGCCGTCCGGGACGAGCTCCCGGGTCTCCAGGCTCTGGCCCTCCTCCATCTGCGGCAGGCGCTTGTCCGAGCCCTTGTCGGCGTCGTCCCCGTAGCGGCTGGCGTCGCGGCCCTCCTCGTACGCGGCGAGGAAGCCGCGGAAGGTGATCACGGTGCCGGCGGCGCGGAACGTCGCGGCGCGACCGTCCTGCTCCAGCAGCAGCTCCACGGTCGAGGTGGTGCCCTTGGCGTCGGCCATCTGGGAGGCGATGGTGCGCTTCCAGATCAGCTCGTAGAGACGGAACTCGTCGCCCGCGAGCTGCCCGGCCACCTCGGCGGGCGTGCGGAAGTGATCACCCGCGGGACGGATCGCCTCGTGCGCCTCCTGCGCGGCCTGGGACTTGTTCCGGTAGTAGCGGGGCTTGTCCGGCACGTACTGGGAGCCGTACAGCTCGGCGGCCTGGGCCCGGGAGGCGCGGATCGCCTCACCGGAGAGCGTGACCGAATCGGTACGCATGTAGGTGATGTAGCCGTTCTCGTACAGCGACTGCGCCACCCGCATCGCCTGGCGGGCGCCCAGGCGCAGCTTGCGCGAGGCCTCCTGCTGCAGGGAGGACGTGGTGAACGGTGCCGCCGGGCGCCGCGTGTACGGCTTGGACTCGAGCGAGGTCACCGTCGCCGGGGCGTCGCCGAGCACCTCCACCAGGGTCTGCGTCGATTCCGCGGTGAGCACGGTCGCGTTCTTCGAACGCGGCTTCAGGGTGCCGTCGTCGGCGAAGTCGGAGCCGGTGGCGACCCGGGCGCCGTCGACGGTGGCGATCTTCGCGGTGAACTGCGTCCCGTCCTGACCGCCCTGTGAGGCGAAGGTGCCGGTGATGTCCCAGTAGTCGGCGGCGACGAACGCCATCCGCTCGCGCTCGCGCTCGACCACCAGGCGGGTGGCGACGGACTGGACACGGCCGGCCGACAGGGACGGCTTGATCTTCCGCCACAGCACCGGCGAGAGCTCGAAGCCCACCAGGCGGTCCAGGATGCGGCGGGTCTCCTGCGCGTCGACCAGGCTCGCGTCGATGTCGCGGGTGCTGTCCAGGGCGGCGCGGATCGCGTCCTTCGTGATCTCGTGGAAGACCATGCGCTTGACGGGCAGCGACTTCTTGGGCTTGAGGGTCTCCAGCAGGTGCCAGGCGATGGCCTCGCCTTCGCGGTCCTCATCGGTGGCGAGGTAGAGGGTGTCGGCCTCCTTGAGGGCCTTCTTCAGCTCCGCGACGGTCTTCTTCTTGTCCGGGCTGACGATGTAGTAGGGGTCGAAGCCGTTCTCGACGTCGACGCCGAAGCGCCCGTAGGGGCCCTTCTTCATCTCGGCGGGCAGGTCACGGGGCACCGGGATGTCCCGGATGTGCCCGACCGAGGCGCGGACGTCGTACTCCGCGCCGAGGTATCGGCCGATGGTCCGGGCTTTCGCCGGGGACTCGACGATGACCAGATGCCTTCCGCCTGTCACGTTGCTGTGTCCTTCCTCGCCGCGCCGTCGCGCGGCCTGTCCGCCGTGGCCGAGTGCCGTGGTCCTGGATGAACCGGACGCGTCCTGTGCGCTCGGCGAGTGTTCACGGTACACGGTCCGCCGGACGTGCCCGCTGTGACGTCGGTACGCGCAGCAGCAGGGTCAGCGCGAGCCAGACGGCGGTGCCGCCGCCGATCAGACCGGCGGTGACGAGGAAGGCGGGCAGCTGCTGGGCGGAGTCGTGGAGATCCAGCGGGCGCGGCAGGTCGGCCACCCCGACCCCGCCCCACACGAGGCAGGCCGCGCCGACGAGGCCGAGCAGCACCGCGACCAGCCGTTCCGAGGTGCGATGCCGGGAAGGGGGCTGCGCTGCGAGCGCCCCGATGCCGCGCCGGCGACGCCCGTGGCCCGGCCGGTCGGCGGCCCGGCGGTGACGGCGCCGGGTGTCCAGACCGTCGAGGGCGAGGATCAGGAAGGTCCACGCGGCCACGACCGCGATCGCGCCGATCACATCGCTGGGGCGGTGCCAGCCGACGACCAGCGTGCCGATGCCGACCGCCGTGGTCCATGCCGCGCCCAGAGGGGCGAGCACCACCCGGGCCCGGCCCGCCGCGAGCACCAGCGCGATCATCGCGGACGCGGCGAGGGTGGTGTGGCCGGAGGGGAAGGAGTTCGGGGTGACGTCGATCCCCGGGCCCAGCACGTCGCGGGTGACCAGCACCTGCTTGATCACCTGGGTGGTGAGGTTCGCACCGAGCACCAGCACCCCCAGCGGCAGCAGCAGCCCCGGGCGGCGGCGCAGCAGCACCAGCAGCACCGCGAGCCCGAGCAGCGCGCCGATCACGGGTGGGCTCACCGTGCCCACCGCCATCTCGGCGTAGTGGGACAGCCGCCCCTGATGCTCCTTCGCCCCGGAGGAGACCAGCTGGTCCACGCGCTGGCCGCTCGCGGTGCCGACGGCGGTGCGGGCCAGGCCGACGATCGCCAGCACGCTCGCGGCTGCGGCGAGCAGCGACAGCAGGGGACGGGCGAGACCGCCGGCGGGCGCGGAAGTCCCGGCGTTCACAGGGTCACCATCCCGGTCAGGATCATCTCGCGCACGGCCGGCAGCACCCGTTCGATTGTCTCGTCCTCGTCCGCATCCGTCAGCGCGCACACGGCGGCGACCACCTGTGCGAGGGTGAGGGTGCCGTCCAGGGCGCCGACGGTGGCGGCCAGCTGCTGGTCGGCGCGCACACGCCGTGCGAAGCCGGCGCCCTGCACCAGTTCGATGAGCATCGGGTCCCACTGGCCCGGGGTGAGATGGCGGCGCTCGACCACGTCATCGGCCCGGACCGGCCGGGACGCCGCCAGGGCGGCGTCGTCCAGCTGTGCGAGCGTCCCCAGCGCGCGCAGCGACTCGGCGAGGTGGACGGACAGCGTGCCGGTGCCGGAGCCGGGGACCTGCTCGGTGCGCAACCTGCCGGGGCGGACCGGGCCCGTGGGGGCCTCGGCGGGTCGCCGCAGCAGCAGGTAGCCGAAGCCGATCCGCTCCACGTCGCGGTGCTCGAAGTCCTCGAGCCAGGCCCTGATCAGGCCGGCCCAGCCCGGGTCGCGGTCGGTGACCCCGCCGTCGCGCGTCCAGGTCTCCGCGTACTGCGCCGGGTCCTCCTGCTCGCGCTCGAGCACCCAGGCGTCGACCCCGTCGGCGACGGCCTCCCGCAGCCAGGCGCGGGGGTGGGCGTCCCAGTCGCCCCCGGCCGTGATCTCCCAGTTGCCGAGCAGCACCGCGCTGCCGCCCGGGGCGAGATGGGAGGGCAGGGCGCGCAGCAGCTCGGCCAGCAGGGTGTCGCCGGCCCGGCCGCCGTCGCGGTACGTCCACGTGGTCGTCCCCTCGGCGGCCCCGCGCGGGGTGATGACGAACGGGGGATTGGAGACGATCAGGTCGAAGCGCTCGCCGGCCACCGGCTCGAGCAGCGAACCCTGCCGCAGCTCGACCTCGATCCCGTTCAGCGCCGCGTTGAAGGCCGCGACGGCGAGGGCGCGCTCGGAGAGATCGGTGGCCACCACGTGCTCGGCGTGACGGGCAGCGTGCAGGGCCTGGATCCCGCCGCCGCAGCCCAGGTCCAGCACCCGGCCGACGCGGGTGCGTGGGGTGATCCGCGCCAGGGTGAGGGAGGCGCCGCCCACGCCGAGGACGTGCTCGGGGCCCAGCGGGCGGCCGGTCGCGAGCTCCGAGAGATCCGAGGCGATCCACCAGTCGATCTGCCCGGCGTCGTCGCTCGCCGAGTACGGGGCGAGGTCGAACAGGGCGCGCACCGTGCCGTCGGCGGGGACGGTCTCGAGCAGTCCCAGGCGCCTCGCCCCGTCCACCCCGAGAGAGGGCAGCGCCCCCTCGACGAGTGAGCGCGGCACCTGTGCGCCGAGCGTGAACAGGCGCAGCAGCACCGCCGCGGGCTCCTCCCGCCCCTCCAGCACCCGCAGTGCGGGCACGGGATCCTCCCGGCGCAGCGCGTCGGCGGCGACCGGTCCCAGCAGCTGCTCGATGGTCGCACTCCGGTAGGAGGCCGCCGTGAGGTCCGTGCGCAGGGCGGCGATCTCCTCGGGCAGGACCCGCGGGGCCGCGGTGGGGGTGTGGGTGGACATGGCTACGATTGTGCACCAGCCGCCTGCGCCGATTCCGGAGCGCGGGTGGAGGACATGCGCAGGCCCTGTGGTCGGGGCGGGGAGGCGGCAGAGGATGCGGGCTGGCCGGGCATCGGAGCTCCTCGCCGACCTCACCGCGCCGCTGACCCGTCGCGACTGCCTGACGCACGTGGAGACCCGGCCCCCGCGGGACGGCCGGCAGGGCAGCTTCCCCGAGTGGGCGGACCCGCGCCTGGTGGCGCATCTCGCGCAGCGGGGGATCACCGCGCCCTGGATCCACCAGGAGCAGGCGGCGCGGCTCGCCCACACGGGGCGGGACGTGGTGCTCGCCACCGCCACCGCCTCCGGGAAGTCGCTGGCCTACCTGCTGCCCGTGCTCACCGCCATCGGAGCGCGGGAGCTCGATCCCGAGGAGCGGCGGGCGACGGCGCTGTACCTCTCGCCGACCAAGGCGCTGGCCGCGGACCAGCTGACCAACATCGCCGCGATGGCCGACGGCGCCGGGATCCGCGATGCCCGCGTCGCGGTCTACGACGGCGACACCCCCTCCGAGCAGCGCCGCTGGGTGCGCCGCCACGGCACCGTGGTGCTCACCAACCCCGACATGCTGCACTTCGGGATCCTGCCCGGCCACGAGCAGTGGGCCCACTTCTTCCGCGCCCTGCGGTACGTGGTGATCGACGAGTGCCACAGCTACCGCGGCGTGTTCGGCAGCCACGTGGCGATGGTGGTGCGACGGCTGCGACGGATCGCCGCCCACTACCGCGCCGAACCGACGTTCGTCCTCGCCTCCGCGACGACGGCGAACCCGGAGCTGTCGGCCTCGCGCCTGATCGGCCGGGACGTCGAGGCGGTCACCGAGGACGGCTCCCCGCGGGCCGGGCTGACCATCGGCCTGTGGGAGCCGGGGACCCGCACCCGGGTGGACGGCCGCGGGGACCCGGCCCGGTGGGGCGGGACACCCGGCGGACCGGACGGCGGGGGACCCGGCCCCGGCGAGGACCCCGACCACGGCGGGGACCATGCGGGGCGCGGCCCCGCGCAGCGCGCCGAGGACCCGCTGCGCCGCTCCGCGACCAGCGAGGCCGCGACGCTCCTCGCCGACCTCGTCGAGAGGGACGTGCAGACCCTCGTCTTCGCCCGCTCCCGCCGCGGTGCCGAGCTGGTCTCCGGCGGGGCCCGGCGGCTGCTGGAGCAGAAGGCCGAACAGGCCGTCTCCCCACGGCTCGCCGAGGGAGCGGCGCGCATCGCCGCCTATCGGGGCGGGTACCTCGCGCGGGAGCGCCGCCGGCTCGAGGACGCGCTGCGCTCCGGGGAGCTGCAGGCGCTGGCCTCCACCAATGCGCTCGAACTGGGCATCGACATCGCCGGGCTGGATGCCGTGGTGGTGGCCGGCTGGCCCGGCACCCGGGCCTCGCTGTGGCAGCAGTTCGGCCGGGCCGGGCGGCGGCAGGACGCCGACGGCGGGGCGCTCGCGCTCTTCGTGGCGCGGGAGGACCCACTGGACACCTACGTGGTCCATCACCCCGAGACGCTGTTCGGTGCGGAGGTCGAGGCGGCGGTGTTCGATCCCGGCAACCCGTACGTGATGACCCCGCACCTGTGCGCCGCCGCCTCCGAGCTCGCGATCCGGGACGGCGAGGAGGACATCTTCGGCCCCACCGCCAGGGAGCTGCTGGGCACCCTCGCCGCCCGTGGCGTGCTGCGCTCGCGGGCGAGCGGCTGGTACTGGACGATGAGCGAGTCCGCCCATCAGCTCACCGATCTGCGCGGCAGCGGCGGCGAGCCGGTGCGGATCGTCGAGCAGTCCAGCGGGGTGCTGCTGGGCACCGTGGACGCCGCGAGCGCGCACAGCCAGGTCCACGACGGCGCGGTCTACCTCCACCAGGGCACGAACTACGTGGTCGACCACCTCGACGTCGACCAGGCGGCCGCGTTCGTGCACCGCGAGGACCCGCTGCACACCACGCACCCGCAGTCCACCTCGACGCTGCGGGTCCGGCAGACCGACCGGGAGGTGGCGTGGTCCGGCGGTGTCCGGCTGTGCTTCGGCACCGTGGACGTCACCGACCAGGTCACCGGCTACCAGGTGCGGGACGTGTTCACCCAGGCGGTCCTGGCCCAGCATCCGCTGGATCTGCCGCCGCGCACGCTCACCACGAAGGCGGTGTGGTGGGTGATCCCGCAGGAGACCGCCGACGGTGCGGAGATCCCGGGGGAGGAACTGCCCGGGGCGCTGCACGCCGCCGAGCACGCGGCCATCTCCATGCTGCCGCTGCTGGCCACCTGCGACCGCTGGGACATCGGCGGGCTCTCCGCCGCCCGGCACGAGGACACCGGCGAGCCGACGATCTTCGTCTACGACGGGGCGCCGGGCGGCGCCGGCTTCGCCGAGCGCGGGGCCGACGACGCCGCGGCCTGGGTGCGCGCGACCGCGGACATGATCGGCGAGTGCGGCTGCGAGACCGGCTGCCCGGCCTGCGTGGTCTCCCCGAAGTGCGGCAACGGCAACGAGCCGCTGTCCAAGGCGCACGCGGTGACGCTGCTGGGGCTGCTGCGGCCGAACGCGGAGGCGCCGGACGTCACCGCACCGTGACGGGCTCCGCAGGCGAGCGCCCACCGGCGCTCTCCGCGGCTCTGCCGCACGACCTGCCGCCGACGACCCGCCGTTCACGACCCCGCCGTCGACGGGAGATCGGCCGGCCCCGGTCCGGCCCGGGAGCGTGCGGTCGCTCCCGGGAGCGGGGACGCGTCCACGCGGACGGTCACGAGCA
Organism: Brachybacterium sp.; assembly: GCA_035301145.1. GTDB lineage: Bacteria > Actinomycetota > Actinomycetes > Actinomycetales > Dermabacteraceae > Brachybacterium. The sequence continues at coordinate 34,593 of DATGUQ010000152.1, forward strand.
CGTCCCATGCGCGCTTCTCGCAGCTGAGCAGCTCGGCCCCATTGCGCACGGCGACCTCACCTGCCACGTCGCAGGGCCGGCCGTGCGCGGCGGCGAGCGCATCGGCACCCGCGAGGGACGCCAGATCCGCCGCGGTCGCCGCCCGGGACTGGGCGATCAACCCGGTGCCCAGGAGCGACAGACCGCCGATCACCGCAGTGGCCGCGCCGGTCCAGGCCAGCACCGAGGCGGCACCGGTGCTCATGACGCACCGCCGTCGACCAGATGCGGTTCGCGCCGCGCCTGCGCATCGGCGGACAGCGTCCAGCTCGCTCCCGCCAGGGAACCTCCCGGGGCCTCGAGGGTGCGGGTGACCTCCACCTGCACCCACGCCCCGGTGGTGGACGTCGTGACCTCGATGCCCTCACCGCCGATGCGCTGTGCGACGGCCACGGCCGCAGCGGTGTCCTCCCCGCGGGCGAGCTCACGGGCGGCGCCGCGGGCCGCGCTCTCGAGTCCGAGCTGGGCTCCCAGGCCCGCGCCGGTGACCAGCACGACGACCACCATCATCACCACCACGGGCAGCACGATCGCGGTCTCCGCCGTGGCGGACCCCCGGTCGTCCCCGAGAAGGGACGACCGGGCGGACCGCGGCATCACGCCCCCTTCGACAGGGCCGAGGTGATGATGGCCATCAGCAGCTCGCGCACCTCCCCGGACGCCAGCAGAGCGACCAGGACGGCGGCGAAGCCGCAGGCGGCGAGCACCGTGATGGCGTACTCGGCGGTCGAGGCGCCCGTCTCGTCGCGCATCGCGCGATCGAGGGTGCGGCGCAGCCGCTGCAGGGTGAGGGACATGGGGTCCTCCTTCGGTTCGTGGGCGGAGGGGCCTCCGCCCGGTGCGGCCGGAGCCGCTCGGGACGCGACGGCGGGTGCCGCCGCGGGGTGGCGGCCGCAGCCGCCGTGCACCGGCCCGGAGAGGGCGGGTGCGCCGGGCAGGGCCCGGCGGTCATGTGCCTCACCCGGTGCCGGGGGCGAGGGTCATCGTGCCGCCGAGCAGGGAGATCACCGTGGGGATGATCCCGAGCGCGACGAAGGCGGGCAGCAGCGCGAGCCCGGTGGGCAGCACCAGGCGGACCGCCAGCTGGGCGGCGAGCACTTCGGCGTCCCGTGCGCGACCGCGACGGGCATCGCGGGCCGCGGAGCGCAGCACCCGGGACAGGTCGGCGCCGGTGCCCTCGGCGAGCACCACGGAACGGGCCAGCACACCGAGCTCGGCGGGCAGGGTCCGGCCCGCGAGGGAGGCCGGGACCCCGGCGCCGAGCGCGGTCGCGAGCTGCTGCAGCGCCGTCGCCTCCTCACCGTCGGGCAGGGCCTCGCCGACAGCGGCGACCGCGCCGGCCAGCGGCAGCCCGGAGTCCAGGGCGCCGGCGATCAGCTCGAGCTGGACCGACGGATCCACCCGGTGGTGCCGGGGAGGATCCGCGCGGCGGACGAGGCGGCGCATCCACCACCAGCCGCATCCGGTCAGCACGAGTCCGGCGAGGCCGAGCAGGTTCCCGGCCGCGGAGGTGAGCAGCAGACGCAGCGGGTCCCCGCCCAGCAGGACCCCCAGCCCCAGCCCTGCCAACGGCAGCACCAGCAGGATCCGGGCGGTGGAGCGGGGCCCGGCGAAGGCGCTGCGACGGGCCTGTGCGGCATCGTGCAGGTCCCGCAGCGCCTCGGCCAGGTGCTCGAGCATCACCGTGGTCGGCGCGCCGGTCCGCTCGCAGACCGCGAGCGCGGTGCTGAGGGAGGCGACCATGTCGGTGCGACGCAGCCGGGTGCTCGCCGTGCGGCGCAGGTCCCCGCCCGCGGCGGCGGCGCGGGCGAGCTCCCGCAGCTCACCGGCGGGGAGGGACCGACCCAGCGCGGCCCACGCCTGTCGAGGCCCGGCCCCGGAGCTGAGGACCGTGGCCAGCTGCTCGACCAGGTGCGCCATCTCGAGCGGCCCCGCCTGTGACTGGCGACCGCTGCGGGGAGCGGCGGGCGCGGGGGAGCGCACGGGCGGCGGGGAGAGCACCCACAGCAGCGCCAGCAGAACCGCGACGGCGACGGCGATCATGCGGTCCCTCCGAGCTCCGGGCGCGGTGCGCGGAGCCGGTCCGCGAGCACTGCGGCGGCCGGCCCCTCCACGAGGCGCCCGTCCCGGACCTGCAGCGCGGTCGCGGTCACGAGCAGGCCGTCCTCCCCGCGCCGCAGCACCGCGATCTCCTCGAGCACCCGCACCCCGTGATGGCGACCGAGGTGGACGACCACCTCCAGGGCGCTCGCGACCTGCGAGGCCAGCGCCGCCCGGTCGAGCCCGCCGAGGCCGCCCAGGGCCTCGAGCCGGGCGGGCACATCGGCCGCGGTGTTCGCGTGGACGGTGCCGCAGCCTCCGTCGTGGCCGGTGTTCAGCGCCTGCAGCAGCTCCCTCAGCTCGCCGCCGCGGCACTCCCCGAGGACGATCCGGTCCGGCCGCATCCGCAGGCTCTGCCGCACCAGCGCGGTCAGGCCCACCGCTCCGGCACCCTCGCTGTTCGCGTGGCGGGACTGGAGGTGCACCACATGCGGGTGGTCGACGGACAGCTCCAGCACGTCCTCGACCACGACGATCCGTTCGCTCGGAGGGGCCTGTGCCAGCATCGCTGCCAGCAGGGTCGATTTCCCGCTGCCCGTTCCGCCGGTGACCAGGAAGGGCACACGGGAGGTCACGATCGCGCGCAGCGTCGCGGCGGCGTCCGCGCTCACGGCCCCGAGCCGCTGGAGATCCTCGAGGCCGAGGCGCCGATCCGCCGGCAGGCGCAGGGAGAGGATCGCCCCGCCGGGGGACAGCGGCGGCAGCACGGCGTGGAACCGGATCCCGGAGGGCAGATGGGCATCCGCCCACGGCATCGCATCGTCCAGGCGACGCCCGCCGACGGTCGCCAACCGGACCGCGAGGTCCCGCGCCTGGGCGGGGCCGAGCCTATGGGCGGTGCGCCGCAGCCCCTCGGCATCGTCGACCCAGACGGTGCCGTCGTCGTTGACCAGCACATCGGTGACACCGGGGGCGACCAGCTCCTGCAGGACGCCGAGTCCGTCCACGTGGTCACGGATCCGGGCGGTCAGCTCGAGCGTCGCCGCGGCGCCGAGCACCCGTCCCTGGCGTCGCAGCACGCGCGCCACTCGGGGGACGTCCACCGTGCCGGGGGAGCGCACCAGATCCTCCCGGACCAGGTCGAGCAGCCCGGGCAGATCCTCCGCGGTCACCGCGCTCGCCGCGCCGCTCATGCTCTCGCCCCGTTCGGCCCGGCCCCGAGCTGCGCCATCAGCTCGCGCGCCGCACGGTCGGCGCCGCGCCGGCGCACGTCCAGCAGCGGCACGGTGCCGCGCGCGGAGTCCCGGAAGGAGGCGGCCAGCGGCAGGTCGAGGTCCGCGCACACCTCCCCGGGCCCGAGCGGACCGCTGCGCCGCACCACGGCGTGGGCGAGGCCGCTGGGCAGCTGCCATGTGCGCAGGCGACGCCGGGTCGCGTGCACCGCGTGATCGTGGGAGGGGGCCACCACCAGCAGACGGTCCAGGTGTTCGGCCGCGGCCGGGACCAGGGCCGGCCCCAGGTCCACCACCACCGTCCCGCCCAGCGGGGCGAGAGCCGAGAGCACGGGCGGGAGGGACCGCGCCGTCGGGCCGGGCCCCTCGCCGGCGACCAGCAGGTGCACCTCGTCCACGCGGGGCAGCCCCGCGCGCAGCGCCTCCCCGTCGTCGGGGCCCAGGCTCGTGGCCTCCTGCCACCGGATCCCCTCCCGCATCGGGGCCTCCACCAGCAGATCGGCGCCCCCGCCGAGCGGGTCGGCATCGATCAGGGTCACCGGGCCCTGCGTCCGGGCCGCGGCCGCGAGCCGGGCCGCGAAGCTCGAGGCGCCTGCCCCGCCGCACCCGCCGACCACTCCCAGCAGGAGGGCGGAGGACCGGGGCCGGGCCAGCTCGGCGAGGCGGGAGAGCAGCTCGTCGGAGCCGGCGGGCAGCGGGAGCACCGCGCGGGCGCCGGCCGCGAGCGCGGCCGGCCAGACCTCGGCGGGCACTGTCGGGGAGTCGGTCACCACGAGCAGCGGGGTCCCGGCCCGGTGCCGGGGCGCGTTCTCGGCCCGGAGCGCGGCGACGTCGAGGATCGTGCAGACCGGTTCCGCGCCGCCCGGCCGGTCGAGCAGGTCGAGGCCGACGGCCAGGGCGTGGTCGCGCACGAGCTCGCGCAGCGCCCCCTCGGCTCCCGCCCAGCGGACGGCCGGACGGCTCCCGGGAGCGGGGCCGCCCGGCGCGGGGAAGCGGGAGCGTCGCCGTCGCGGCGCGGACGCCGGCACGTGGGACGGCTCGGTGGGGACAGCGGCGTCGGCGAGCCCCGGCACATCGCTCCGGGCCGCGGCGGGATGAGTGATCGTCCTGGTCATGCGGACATCGTGGCCGCATGCAGGGCATCAGGACAGAGGCCCGGCAGGGCGGTGGACGACCCCCGGATGTGGAGGAGAGATCAGCGGGACGAGGGTCCTTGCACACCCCTCAGGAAGCGCGTAGTGTGATCTGCACAACGACGAATACCGGCATCGGAACCCACGTACGACTGGTCCCCGCAACGGACCGGCTGTGAGGCGTCGAAAGCGCCACCGCAGCTACATCACGTGTACGCCTGATCCCCTTGCAGATGGTTCGTCCGGAGCGGCGGCGCGAGAGATCGCGACGCCGCTCCATTCTGTGTGTGCCGGACTTCGCGCTCGCCCCCGGGGCGGGCGCATCGAGCCCCGGCCCCGCCCGAGCGCGCCGCCCCGGAGATGCCCGGGGGGCTCTCAGAACGCCAGGTCGACGACCACCGGGGCGTGATCCGAGGCGCCCTTGCCCTTGCGCTCCTCGCGGTCGATGAAGGACCCGGTCACCGCGGATTCCACGGCGGGGGAGCCCAGCACGAAATCGATCCGCATCCCCTCGCGCTTGGGGAAGCGCAGCTGCTGGTAGTCCCAGTAGGTGTACACCCCGGGGCCGGGGTGGTCCCCGCGCACCACGTCGGCGTAGCCGGCCTCCACCACGGCGCGGAACGCCGCGCGCTCGGGCTCGGTGACGTGGGTCTTCCCCTCGAAGAAGTCCATGTCCCACACGTCCTCGTCCTGCGGGGCGACGTTGAAGTCGCCCACCAGGGCCACGCGGGCGCTCGGATCGGCCGCGAGCTCACGCGTCCCCTCGGCGCGCAGCGCCTCGAGCCAGCGCAGCTTGTAGGCGTAGTGCGGGTGGTCGATCTCGCGGCCGTTGGGGACGTACAGCGACCAGATCCGCAAGCCGTCGCCGACGATGCCGCTCAGCGCCCGCGCCTCGACCACGCCCGTGCCGTCCTCGGGGAAGGAGGGCACGTCCGGCAGCGCGGTGCGCACATCGGTCAGGCCCACACGGGAGATCAGCGCGACCCCGTTCCACTGGTTCAGCCCGTGCGCGGCCACCTCGTACCCGGCCGCCTCCAGGGCCGCCAGGTCCAGCTGCTCGGGCTTGGCCTTCGTCTCCTGCAGGGCCAGCACGTCCACGTCGTGCCGCTCGAGGAAGGCGAGCACCCGATCCATCCGGGCGCGCAGTGAATTGATGTTCCAGGTCGCGATGCGCATGACCCGATCCTACGGGGGACGGCAGGTGCGCGCCGAAGCGCACCGGCCGTCGTAAACTCACGTCATGGCGCGCGCACTCGTCACCGGCTCGACCTCCGGACTGGGCCTCGAATTCGCCTGGCAGCTGGCCGGGACCGGGCATGACCTCGTGCTGGTCTCCCGCGACGAGGACCGGCTGCGCGCCGTCACCGCCCAGCTCCGCGACGTCCACAGCGTCGAGGTCGAGGTGCTGCCCGCCGACCTCTCCGACCGCGAGCAGCTCGAACGGGTCGCGCTGCGGCTGACCGACCCCGTGGAACCGATCGATCTCCTGGTCAACAATGCCGGGTACGGGCTGCGCGGCGGCTTCCTCGAGGTCGGCATCGAGGACCACGAGAAGCAGATGGACACGCTGATGCGCGCGGTGCTGGTGCTCTCCCATGCTGCGGCCCGCACCATGGTCCAGCGCCGCCGCGGCGCGATCCTCAACGTCAGCTCGCTGGCCGGGTACACCACCGCCGG
>DATGUQ010000153.1:0-6252 GCA_035301145.1 Brachybacterium sp.
TCCGCGGCCGCGCTCGCTACCACCGCAGCCGCCTCCGCCGCACCGCCCGACCGCACGGGAGGGGACGAGCTGCTGCGCAGGATGCACGTCCCGGTGGGGCGGAGCACGGCCGATGGACCGGTGTGGTCACCGACCCCGACGGGCTTCGCCGGCGTCCCCACCGAGGAAGCGCCCTCCGGCGCGGTCGGCGGGCAGGGCGGGAGGGTGCTCGTGGTCCGCGACCCGTCGGCGCTCGCCGAGGCGGTGCTGCGTGAGGGCCCCACGGTCGTGCTCGTCGAGGGCACCCACACCATCGAACCGTTCGGCACGAACCTCGAGGTCTCGAGCGACACCAGCATCCTCGGGGTGGGCAGCGGCGCGGAGATCGTCGGCGGCGGGTTCCACCTCGATCAGGTCGCCAACGTCGTCATCCGCAACCTCACCTTCCGCGACTCCTACGTCCCCGGCGACTGGGACGGCAAGAGCGAGGACAACGACAACGACGGCGTGCGCGTCGACACCTCGCACCACGTGTGGATCGACCACTGCGAGTTCGCGCGGCTCGGCGACGGACTCGTGGACGTGCGCAAGAACGCCACCGCCGTGACGATCTCCTGGTGCCTCTTCCGCGACCACAACAAGGCGATCGGCGTGGGCTGGACCGAGGACGTCCTCACCGAGATCACCCTGCACCACAACTGGTCCTCGAACACCTACCAGCGCAATGCGAGCATCGACAACGTCGCCGCTGGTCACGTGTACAGCTGCCTCTTCCAGGGGCAGGCCCAGTACGGGACCATGTCCCGCGGTGCCTCCCAGCTCGTCGTCGAGTCCTGCATCTACGAAGACGGCGAGGACGCGATCGTCGCGAAGGACCCCGACTCGCGCGTCGAGTCCCGAGGCAACCGCTTCACCGGCATCCGCGGCCGGAAGGACGACACCGGCCCGACCTTCGACCCGTCGGACCGCTACGCGTACACCGCCGAGCCGATCGACGACCTCGCCGAGATCGTCACGGAGAACGCCGGGCCGCATGCGCGCACGGAGCGTGTCGGGCGCAGGATCCGGGTCGCCCTCGACGGCAGCGGCGATGTCGCGAGCATCGGCGCCGCGGTCGGTGCCGCCTGGCGCTCGCCCCACCCGGTGGAGGTCGTCGTCGCCCCCGGCACCTATCGGGAGATCGTGCGGATCTGGCCCGGCATGCCGGCCGGGTCCGTGCTGCGCGGGGAGACCGATGACGCCTCGGACGTCGTGCTCACCTACGATCTCGCCGCGGGCACCGAGAAGTTCTACGGCGGCGAGTTCGGGCGCACCGGCGCGGCGACCCTCGCGGTCCTCGCCGACGACGTGGCCATCCGCGACCTCACGATCGAGAACGCCTACGACGAGGAGGCCCACGGCGGCAGCCAGGCGCAGGCGCTGCGCACGGTGGGGGACAGGATCGCGCTCGAGGGCGTGCGGCTGCTCGGCAACCAGGACACGTTCCTGGCCGAGACCCCCGGCCAGGGCATCGCCTCGCGCGTCTACGTCCGTGACTCGTCTATCGAGGGCGACGTCGACTTCATCTACGGCAGCGCCACCCTGGTCATCGAGGGCTCCGAGATCAGGTCCGTCGATCGCGGCAGCACGAGCGCCAACGGCTACGTCTGCGCGCCGAGCACGGAGGGCGGCTCCCACGGATTCCTCTTCACCGACTGCACCTTCACCTCCGACGCCGCCGACGGGAGCGTGTTCCTGGGACGGCCCTGGCACCCCAGCAGCAATCCCGACGTCGCACCGTCCGCAGTGGTCCGGGACTCACATCTCGCGCGCCACATCGGCACCCCCGCCTGGTCCGACATGGGCGGGTGGCCCTGGGAGGACGACTTCCTGCGCGAACATGCCAACACCGGGCCCGGCGCCGCCGCCCCCGGTCAGGCGGTCGAGGGACGCCCCCAGCTGACCGCCGACGAAGCCGCCGAGCACACGCGCGAGACGTACCTGCGCGGCGAGGACGACTGGACCCCGTGGGCCTGAACCCGCCCGCACTCCGCACAGAAGAGGACACCCCCATGGAGAACATCGCCCGCCGCCACCTCCCGCGCTTCGGCGCCGCAGCCCTCGGTGCCGCGGCCGCCGTCACCGCCGCTCCCCTCGCCGCCTCCGCCCACCCACCCCGCGGGCCGGAACGCACGGCGGACGGCGCCGCCGATCTGCTGCGACGGATGCGCGTCCCGACCGGGCCCGCCACGGCCGACGGACCCGTCTGGTCGCCGCTGGCCACCGGCTTCGCCTCCGTCCCCACCGACGAGCTCCCTCTCGGGGCCGTCGGCGGGCTGGGAGGCCCGGTCATCGACGTCACCACGGCCGAGGAGCTCGCCGACGCGCTGCAGCACGACGGCCCCGCGGTGGTCCTCGTCCACGGGAGCATCCACGTGCCCTTCGGGTCGATGCTCGACGTCAGCTCCTCGACCAGCGTGCTCGGAGTGGGACGCGGCGCGGAGATCGTGGGCGGCGGACTGCGCCTGCTCGAGGTCAGCGACGTCGTGATCCGCAACCTCACTTTCCGCGATTCGTTCATCGCCGCCGACTGGGACGGCAAGAGCGAGGAGAACGACAACGACGGCATCCGCGTCGACACCTCCGATCATGTGTGGATCGACCACTGCGAGTTCGCGCGGCTCGGCGACGGGCAGGTCGACGTGCGCAAGGACTCCATGAACGTCACCGTCTCCTGGTGCATGCTGCGCGACCACAACAAGACCCTCGGCGTGGGGTGGACGGACGACGTCGTCACCACGCTGACCCTGCACCACCTGTGGTTCTCCAACACGCACCAGCGCAACGGGAGCATCGACAACGTGGCGCTGTGCCACGTCTACAACTGCCTGCTCGACGGAGTCAGCTCCTACGGCATGGCCTCCCGCGGGGCCTCTCAGCTGCTCATCGAGCACAGCGTCTTCGCCTCGGTGCGCAACGCCATCGGCGCGAGCGACCCCGACTCGCGCGTCGCCCAGAACGGCAACGTGGACGACGGCTCGTGGGGGCTCTGGGAGGACACCGGCATCGACGCCGATCCGGCGGACCACTATCGCTACACCCTCGACCCCGTCGACGAGGTGCGCGCCCTGCTGCATCGGCACGCGGGCCCGCACGCACGGAAGGAGAAGACGCCCCGCAGGATCCATGTCGCCCAGGACGGCAGCGGCGACGTGCTCTCCGTGCATGCCGCCGTGGGGGCCGCGGCGCGCAGCCCGCACCCGGTGGAGATCCTCGTCCACCCCGGCACGTACCGGGAGGTGGTGACCGTGTGGCCGGAGCTGGACGGGCTCGTGATCCGCGGTGCCGGCGGCGATCCGGCGGACGTCGTCCTCACCTATGACAAGCCGGCCCAGGACTGGGCGACCCTCACCGTGCTCGCCTCGGAGGTGACGCTCGGGGCTCTCACCCTCGAGAACACCTTCGACAGGAGCGCGGGCGATGACCGGGACGCGTACCCGCTGCGCTCGATCGACGACAGCCTCGTGCTCGACGACGTCCGCCTCGAGGGCGGGCCCCACGAGGTCTCGGATCCCCGCGCGGAGCAGGGATGAGCGTGACCGGTCCGTCGGCCGCACGGGAGCGGCTGCGCACGTTGCTGGGCCTGGCGGCCGACGCCCCACCGGCTCGCATCGCGCAGTCGCCCTCCGCCCCGGACGGGGCGGAGCCGGCGGAGGTCCGGGTGGTCGCGCCCGACGGCACCGACATCCCCGCCTTCCTGCTCCGCCCCGACCCGGCGCTCGCCACCGGTGCCGGGGTGGTGCTCGTGGCGGGGCATGGCCGCGGCATCGACGATCTGGTGCGCACCGACCCGGTCGACGGCTACCACGACGGGCTGGCCCACAAGCTGGTCCGGGCCGGGCTCACGGTGCTGTGCCCGGAGATGCTCAGCTTCGGCAGGCGGCGCTTCCCCCGCCCGGAGGGCGCCCCTGCGTACGAGCCCGCGGAGAACTCCTGCGGCATCGACGCGGCACGGGAGCTGCTGCACGGCCGCCCGCTGATGGGGAGGCGGGCGGCTGATGCGCGCGCCGCGGTGCAGGCGCTGCGGCAGCTGCCCGGCGTCGACCCGCAGCGGGTCGCGGTGGCGGGCGGCTCCGGGGGAGGGGCGGTCTCGTTGCTGCTCGCGGCCTCGGACCCGTCGATCGCCGCTGCCCTGGTCGCGACCTATTTCTGCACCTTCGAGGCGAGCCTGTGCTCGATCCGGCACTGCCCCTGCAACATCGTCCCCGGGGTGCTGCCCGAGTTCGAGATGGCGGACATCGCGGCCCTGATCGCCCCGCGCCCGCTCGTGATCGAGGCCGGCTCGCAGGACCACATCTTCCCGATCGAGGCGACCCGGGCCGCCTTCTCCCGGCTCGGGCCGGTCTGGGAGGCGTACGGCGCGACCCTCCCCGAGCTCGTCGTCACCGATGGCGGGCACGCCTTCCGCGCCGAACGCTCGCTGGAGGCTTTTCTCGAACATCTGGGCTGAGCGAGCAGAGGCGGCACCCGTCGGGCCTGGTGGGAGCACAGAATCTGGCGCGTGGACGGAGTGTCGACCGTATCCCCGGCTTCCTGTCCCGGCGTGACAAAGGTGGTGGTTTCGCGCCCAGGTGCGGCGATGCGGCCTCTCCTGCCGTACGTTTGTGGGATGGACGCCGCTGCGACCGCGGAGTCGCGCGCGCCATCACGGACCTGAGACCCTGACCCTTCGACGATTGAGATCCCCTCATGCCCTCCCCCCGCACCAAGCTCACCGCACCGCCGCGCCTGCCCAAGAACGGCATGCGCATCACCGCTCTCGGCGGTCTCGGCGAGGTGGGCCGCAACATGACCGTGTTCGAGCACGCCGGCAAGCTGATGATCGTCGACTGCGGCGTGCTGTTCCCCGAGGAGCACCAGCCCGGCATCGACGTGATCCTGCCGGACTTCACCTCCATCCGCGACCGCCTCGACGACATCGAGTGCATCGTCCTCACCCACGGCCACGAGGACCACATCGGCGGTGTCCCGTACCTGCTCAAGGAGCGCGCGGACATCCCGCTGATCGGCTCCGAGCTGACGCTGGCCTTCATCACCGCGAAGCTCAAGGAGCACCGCATCACGCCGAAGACCATCCAGGTCGAGGCGGGCCAGAAGCACAAGGCGGGGTCGTTCGACCTCGAGTTCGTCGCGGTCAACCACTCCATCCCGGACTCGCTCGCCGTCATGATCCGCACCCGGGCCGGCTCCGTGCTGCACACCGGTGACTTCAAGATGGACCAGTTCCCGCTGGACGGCCGCATCACCGATCTGCGCTCCTTCGCGCGGCTCGGCGAGGAGGGCGTGGACCTGTTCCTCACCGACTCCACCAACGCCGAGGTCCCCGGCTTCACGATGTCCGAGCGGGATCTCAACCCCGCGATCGATCAGGTGTTCACCTCCTCGCCGCGGCGGATCATCGTCTCCAGCTTCGCCAGCCACGTGCACCGCATCCAGCAGGTGCTCGACGCCGCCCACGCCAACGGCCGCAAGGTCGCGTTCGTGGGCCGGTCGATGGTGCGCAACATGGCGATCGCCCGCGACCTGGGCTACCTGAACATCCCCAAGGGCCTCGTCGTCGACTTCCGCAAGATCCAGTCGATGCCCGATCACAAGATCACGCTGGTCTGCACCGGCTCGCAGGGTGAGCCGATGGCGGCCCTGGCCCGCATGGCCAACGGCGACCACCAGATCCAGGTCGGCGAGGGCGACACGGTGCTGATGGCCTCCTCGCTGATCCCCGGCAACGAGAACGCGATCTACGGGATCATCAACAAGCTCACCGACCTCGGCGCGAACATCGTCCACAAGGGCAACGCGAAGGTGCACGTCTCCGGCCATGCGAGCGCCGGCGAGCTCGTGTACTGCTACAACATCGTGAAGCCGAAGAACGTGATGCCGGTGCACGGCGAGTCCAAGCATCTGCACGCCAACGCCGAGCTGGCGCGCCGCACCGGGGTGCCGGAGAAGAACATCGTCATCGCGCAGGACGGCGTGACCGTCGACCTGGTGGCCGGCCACGCGAAGATCTCCGGCAAGGTCGAGGCGGGCCTGGTGTACGTGGACGGCCAGACCATCGGCACCGCCACCGAGGACACCCTCGCCGAGCGCCGCATGCTCTCCGGCGGCGGCGTGGTCACCGTGGTCGCGCTGATCGATCCCAAGACCAACCAGCCCGTCGAGCCGCTGGAGTTCCTCACCAAGGGCTTCGTGCACGATGACAAGACCTTCAAGGGCGCCGAGACCCAGGTGACC
>DATGUQ010000154.1:0-11849 GCA_035301145.1 Brachybacterium sp.
CTGGCCGACATCCACCGCGCAGGCGATGACGTCGGCGCCGGTGGCGTCGTGGATCCAGCCGATGGCCACAGAGGTGTCGAGGCCGCCGGAGTAGGCGAGGACGATCTTTTCGGTCACGGGAGATGCTCCTAGTCGTGGGTCGTGCAGTGTCGGATGAGGTCGAGGGGTGTGCGGGAGGGCCGGTCGGCGGTCACCGGGGCGAGGGCGGGGAGGCGACCGGGTCGGCGGGATGTCGTCGGCCGTCCGCGAGGTCGAGCAGCCGCGCGGCGAGCCGGTCGCCCCCGGCGGGGTCCCGGGAGACCAGCAGCACGGTGTCGTCCCCGGCGATGGTACCGAGGACGTCCGGCATGACGGACCTGTCCAGGGCGGAGGCGAGATACTGCGCACCTCCCGGCGGCGTGCGGACCACCACCAGGTTGCCGCTGGCCTCGGCCGAGACGAGCAGCCCCTCCGCGAGCCTGGGCAGCCGTGCCTCGAGCAGCTCGTTCTCGGTCACGGTGCCGGGCGGTCGCGGGCTGCCGCCCTCCGGCGGCAGCCGGTAGACGAGGCTCCCGGCCGAGCCGCGGACCTTCTCCGCCTGCAGCTCGACCAGGTCCCGCGAGAGCGTGGCCTGGGTGACCTCGATGCCCTCCGCGGTCAGCAGCTGCGCGAGCTGCGACTGGGAGGAGACCTCCTGGTGCGTGAGCAGCTGGACGATCCGCTGCTGGCGCGAGGTCTTGGTCTGGGCGAGGGCGCGGCGCGAATCGCTCATCGCCGCTCCCCCGCCGGCCGGGCGTGGGCGGCCGTGGACTCGTCGGGATGGTCGAGCAGCCAGGTCAGCAGGGCCTTCTGGGCGTGCAGGCGGTTCTCCGCCTCGTCCCAGACCACGGAGGCGGGGCCGTCGATGACCTCTGCGGCGACCTCCTTGCCGCGGTAGGCGGGCAGGCAGTGCAGGAACAGACCGCCGGAGAGGTCCATGAGCTCCTGGGTGACCTGGTACGGGGCGAAGGTCTCCTCGCCCCGGCCGTCCTCGCCCTCCTGCCCCATGGACACCCAGGTGTCGGTGAGCACCGCGGTGGTACCGGCGACCGCCTCGCGCGGATCCGCGGTGACGCTCACGGCCCCGCCGGTCGAGGCGGCGATCTCCTCCGCACGCGCGATCACCTGCGCAGCGGGCCGGTGCCCCTCGGGGGCGGCGATCCGCACGTCCATGCCGGCGGTCGCCCCGCCCAGGAGGTAGGAGTGCGCCATGTTGTTCGCGCCGTCGCCGAGGTAGGCCAGGGAGCGGCCCGCCAGAGCGGCGTCCCCCTCGGCCAACCCGCCGGTGTGCTGGGCGATGGTCTGCAGGTCCGCGAGGATCTGGCAGGGGTGGAACTCGTCGGTGAGCGCATTGACCACCGGGACGGTGGCGGCCGCGGCCATCTCCTCGATGCGCTCCTGGCCGAAGGTGCGCCAGACGATCGCGGAGACCATCCGGGTGAGCACCTGCGTGGTGTCGGTGATCGACTCGCCGCGGCCGAGCTGGCTGGATCCCGCCTCCATCACTAGCGGGCTGCCGCCGAGCTCGGCGACGCCGGTGGCGAAGGACACGCGGGTGCGGGTGGAGGACTTGTCGAACATGATCGCGACGGTGCGGGGTCCCTCGAGGGGCCGACGGGCGAAGCGGTCGCCGGCGAGCTGGAGCGCGAGGGCGAGGACCTCCTTCTGCTCGGCCGGGGCGAGGTCGTCGTCGCGCAGGAAGTGGCGGGGCATCTCAGTTCTCTCCCTCGGAGGACGGAGCGTCAGGGACGGCCGACGGGTCGGCGACCGCGTCGAGCAGTCCGGGCAGAGCGGCGGTGAAGGTCGCGAGCTCGGCGTCGGTGATGATCAGCGGCGGGGCCAGGCGCAGCGTGGATGCGTCGGGCGCGTTGACGATGAAACCCGCCGACAGGGCGGCCGCTGCGACCTCCTTGGCCAGCGGGGCGCGCAGTGCGATGCCCAGCAGCAGTCCGGCCCCGCGCACCCCGTCGATCAGCGGATGCTCGAGGGCGAGGACGTCACGGGTGAACCGCTCGCCGACGGAGCGGACGTGCGGGAGCAGATCCTCCTCGAGGAGGGTGCCGAGCACGGCCAGCCCCGCGGCCGCGGCCAGCGGGTTGCCGCCGAAGGTGGTGCCGTGCTGGCCGGGCTCGAGCAGATCGTGCACCTGCGGGCCGTAGCTGAGCACGGCACCGATCGGGAAGCCGCCGCCGAGGCCCTTGGCGAGGGTCATCACGTCCGGCTGCAGGCCCTCGATCGCCTGGTGGGCGAACCAGCGGCCGGTGCGGCCCACACCCGTCTGCACCTCGTCGAGGATCAGCAGCGTGCCGTGCTCCCGGGTCAGGCGGCGCAGCGCGAGCAGGTAGTCGGGGCTCAGCGGGCGCACCCCGGCCTCGCCCTGGATGGGCTCGGCGAACACGGCGGCGACGTCCCCGGGGGCGAGCGCGTCGGCGAGGGCCTGCTCGTCGCCGGCCTCGAGGAACTCGACCCCGCCGGGCAGCGGCTCGAAGGGGGCGCGGTAGGCCTCCTTCGAGGTGAGCGCGAGCGCGCCCATGGTCCGGCCGTGGAAGGAGCTGGTCAGAGCGAGGATACGGGGGCGTCCCGTGCGGCGGGCGATCTTGAAGGCGGCCTCGTTGGCCTCGGTCCCGGAGTTCGCGAAGAACACCCCGGAGCCCGCGGGCGCCTCGGCGAGGGCGAGCAGCTTCTCGGCGAGCTCGATCTGCGGGGCGGTGGCGAAGAAGTTCGAGACGTGGCCGAGCGTCCCGGCCTGCTTGGTGATCGCCGACAGCAGCGCCGGATGGGCGTGGCCGAGTGCGTTGACGGCGATCCCGGCGAGCAGGTCGAGGTACTGCGTCCCGTCGGTGTCCCACACGTGCACGCCCTCGCCGCGGGCGAGGACCTTCTGCGGGGTGCCGAAGACGGGCAGCAGCGCCTCGCCGTAGCGCTCGGCGTAGTCGGCGCCGGGCGCCACCTCGGATGCGGTCTGCTCAGACATAGTCGTCCCTCCTCACCATCGTGCCCACGCCCTTGGTCGTGAACACCTCCAGCAGCACGGCGTGCTCGATGCGGCCGTCGATCATCGCGGCGGTGCGCACACCGGCGTCGACCGCGCCCAGCAGCGCCTCGGCCTTGGGGATCATCCCTGCGGTGAGCGCGGGAAGCATCTGCCGCAGCTCGGTCGCGGAGATCTCGGGGATCAGCGAGGCGCGGTCGGGCCAGTCGCGGTACAGGCCCTCGACATCGGTGAGCATGACGAGCTTCTCGGCGTCGAGGCCCTCGGCGAGCGCAGCGGCCGCGAGGTCCGCGTTGATGTTCAGCACTTCGCCGGTGGGGCGGCCGTCGGCATCCACCTCGGGCGCGATCGAGGAGATCACGGGGATCCGTCCCGCCTCGAGCAGGTCGCTGATGCCGGCGATGTTCACGCCCTCGACCGCGCCGACGTGGCCGAGGTCCACGTCCTCGCCGTCCACCACGGTGCCGCGGCGGACGGCCGTGAACAGCCGCCCGTCCTCGCCGGACATCCCGATCGCGAACGGGCCGTGGTGGTTGATGAGCCCGACCAGCTGGCGGCCCACCTGGCCCACCAGCACCATGCGGGCGATCTCCATCGTCTCGGCGTCGGTGACGCGCAGCCCGCCGCGGAACGTCGACTCCTTGCCCACGCGCTCGAGCATGGCGTTGATCTGCGGACCGCCGCCGTGGACGACGACCACGTGGATGCCTGCCAGGCGCATGAAGACGATGTCCGCGGCGAAGCCGCGACGCAGCTCGTCGTCGACCATGGCGTTGCCGCCGTACTTGACCACCACGATCTTCCCGCGGAAGCGCTGCATCCAGGGCATCGCCTCGATGAGCACCTCGGACTTCTCCCGCGCCTCGGTGCGGGCGGCGTCGAGCTGGGCGAGGGGGTTCTTGCCGACGAGGGGGCCGTCGCCGGCCGGCGCGGCGGGGTCGCTGTGGGGTGTGGGGCTCATGAGGAGTAGGCGCTGTTCTCTTCGACGTAGTCGTGGGTGAGGTCGTTGGTCCAGATGTCCCCGGTGGCGGTGCCGGCGCCGAGGTCCACCTCGATGAGGGTCTCGCGCGGGGACATGTCCACCTCGGAGCGGTCCCGGTGGGCTCCCCCGCCGCGGCACACCTCGACGCCGTTGACGGTGACCGAGAGATCCTCCACCGCGAAGGGGGCGACGGACTCGGGCACGCAGCCGGCCGCGGCGACGATGCGGCCCCAGTTGGGGTCGTTGCCGAAGATCGCGGCCTTGACCAGGTTGGAGCGGGCGATCTCGCGGGCGACGGCCAGTGCGGCGCTCTCGGTGCTCGCCCCGCTCACGGTCACGTGCACGTCGTGGCTCGCACCCTCGGCGTCGGCGACGAGCTGTCGGGCGAGGTCGGCGCTGACGGTGCGCACGGCCTCGGTGAGCTCCTCCAGCGGGGCGGCCACGCCGCTCGCGCCCGAGGCCAGCAGGATCACGGTGTCGTTGGTGGACATGCAGGCGTCGGAGTCGACCCGGTCGAAGGTGGTCGCGGTGGCGGCGCGCAGGGCGGCATCCGCCGTGGCGGCGTCGACGTCGGCATCCGTGGTGAGCACCACGAGCATGGTCGCGAGCTGCGGGGCGAGCATCCCGGCGCCCTTGGCGATGCCGCCCACGACGGCGCCCGAGGCGGTGGTGGCCTCGGCGGTCTTGGGGACCGTGTCGGTGGTCATGATCGCCCGAGCGGCGGCCTCGTCGGCCTGCGCGCCGGTGTCCAGCTGCTCGGCCGCGGCCGAGATGCCGGCCAGCAGCGGCTCCATCGGCAGCCGCTCACCGATCAGTCCGGTCGAGCACACCAGCACGTCCTGCGCGGAGATCCCCAGCTGTGCGGCCAGGTGCTCGGCCGTGCGGTGGGTGTCGGCGAAGCCGTCGGGGCCGGTGCAGGCATTGGCGCCGCCGGAGTTCAGCACGACGGTGCGGGCACGGCCGTCGGCGATCGCCTCGCGGGACCACAGCACCGGGGCGGCCTGGACCCGGTTGGCGGTGAACACCGCGGCGGCGGTGTCACGGGGGCCGTCGTTGACGACGAGGGCGAGATCGGCGGCGCCGGTGGACTTCAGGCCGGCGGGGAGGCCGACGGCGCGGAAGCCGCGGGGGCGGGTGATCGACACGGGTGCTCCTGGGAGAGAGGTCGCGGAAGGGAGATGGTCGAGGTGCCGGGCGGCCGGCGGGGTGGCCCGCGGCGGCCTCAGGGGGCCAGGGCGGTGCGGGACAGTCCGGTGGTCTCGGGCAGGCCCAGCGCCAGGTTCAGGGACTGGATCGCGGCCCCCGCGGTGCCCTTGACCAGGTTGTCCAGCGCGGAGATCACCGTGGCCTGGCCGCTGCGGCGGTCCACCGCGGCACCGATGCGCAGGGTGTTCGCGCCGGTCACCTCGCCGGTGGAGGGGAAGACGCCCTCGGGCAGGACGGTCACGAAGTGCTCCTCGGCGTAGTCCGCCCGCAGCGCGGCGAGGAGGTCCTCGGTGGTGGTGGCCTCGGCCACGGGGGCGGTGCACACGGCGAGGATGCCGCGGCTCATCGGCACCAGCACGGGGGTGAAGCCGAGGCGCTGGTCGTCCCGGCCGGTGGCACGGCGCAGGTTCTGCAGCACCTCGGGGACATGGCGGTGGGTGCCGCCCACGGCGTAGGGCGAGGCGCTGCCGTGCGCCTCGCTGAACATCAGGTGCTGCTTGGCGGCGCGTCCGGCCCCCGAGTAGCCGACGGGCAGCACGGCGCTGAGGTGTGCGGCGTCGACCACGCCGGCGCGCACCAGGGGCGCGAGAGCGAGGGTGACGGCGGTGGCGTTGCAGCCGGGCACGGCGATCTCGCGGGCGCCGCGCAGCTGTTCACGCTGGCGCGTGCCGTCGGCCAGCGGGAGCTCGGGCATGCCGTAGGTCCAGGTGCCGGAGTGCTCGCTGCCGTAGTAGGCGCTCCACTCCTCGGCGCTCTCCAGACGGTGATCGGCACCGAGGTCGAGCACGAGCACGTCCGGGTCCTCGGCGCGCAGTTCAGCCGCGATCCGCCCGGACTGGCCATGGGGCAGGGCGAGCACCACGACGTCGTGCCCGCGCAGGGTCTCCACGCTCGTCTCGGCCAGCACGGGGTCGTGGCCGAGATCGATGTGCGGGGCCACCTCGGAGAGCCGCTTGCCGGCGCTCGAGTGGGCCGTCACGGTCGCCACGTCGAGGTCCGGGTGGCCGGCCAGCAGCCGCAGGGTCTCACCCCCGGCGTATCCCGAGGCGCCGACCACGGCGGCACGGGGACGGCGCGCCGCACCGCTCCCAGGAGCCGTGGCGGGCGGGGTTGGGACAACGGGAGTGGAAGCCATCCCGGAAGTATATACACCCAACTGCATGTTCAGCCACTCGTATTCATGGCGACTCCTCGTGACATGAACGGGCGAGTACCTGTCGTCCCATGGAGCGGCCGGGCCGGGAAGCTCTGCTGCGCACGGAGCGGGCCCTCTCGGAGGGTCCGTCGGCGCGTGCGGCGGCGGTTGCTCTGCCGCGGGCGGGACCGCCCGAGGTCAGCCGACGTGGGCCGGGCTGCCGTAGAGCGGTTCGGTGAAGGCGGAGACCAGCTCGGTCTGATCGCCCTCCTGCAGCTGATACGTCAGGTACACGCCGTAGCCGCCCTCGACGGTGCGTTCCGCGAAGTCGCGCACGAGTTCGGGGTCGGTGTCGCTCTCCGGCCCGAGATCGACCGCGGCGGCGCCGTACCGGGACCGGGGCAGTCCCGGCACGTCGAAGTCCCGGAACTGGCCGTAGTAGGGGTTCCAGGCGTAGTCGAGGAGCTCGCCGACCCGGGTGCCGCCGTGCTCCTGGTTCTCGGCGGAGGGGCCGATCACGTAGAAGGTGATCAGCCGGTTCGGGAGGCGCTTGCGCAGCGACTGGACGAAGGCGACGAACGAGAACTCGTTCGGCTGGCCGGTCCCGTTCGCTCCGTACTCCACCCACTCGTCGTCGAGGTCCACCCCGTCGAGCCCGTACCGGCGGATGGTCGCGGAGACCTCCTGCGCGAACCGGTCGGCGGCCTCCCTCGTCGGGAAGTTCGCGAACCCCGCTCCCTGGTGGTTGCCGAGGATCGAGAGCGTGACCTTGATGCCCCTCCTCTGCAGCGGCCGGATCGTGGTCTCGGCGTTGTCCAGGACGTGCTGGACGTTCTCGTTGAAGTGCAGGTACGCCTTCTCGCCGTCGTAGTTGATGTTGGCGGCGAAGATCACCGCGACGTCGAAGGCGGGGCTGCCGTCGTCGAGCGTGTACCGGCCGGCGTTGAGGATCGAGTTGTCGTTGACCTCGATGTACGCGACGGAGGTGACGTCCCGGCCCGTGCGGCGCACGGGATCGGCGTGCGCGGCGCCGGAGGCTGCGGCGGTGCCGACGCCTCCGAGCGCGAGGCCACCGGCTCCTGCGAGCAGCGTTCTGCGGTTGATGGTCGCCATGGGTTCTCCTCCGGGGACGGGGGTGTCGGTCATCGCCCGTGGGCGCGGTGCGTCATCGCACGGATGTGACCGTAGTTACTTAAGCGGATAAGCGCAACTGTGCGTCCGCCTGGTCCGTCCCAGGGGATGCCCTCCGGGGCGGAGGGATCAGCGGCGAGAGGCGCCCATCACCCGCGCGAACGGCACGAGCCAGGTGTCGAGCAGCGTCACCGTCTCGGCCTCCTCGAGCATGTCGGGCGCATGCGCAGGAACGGGATGACCGGGAGCCGGACCGTGCGGCCCTTCGCGGCCAGCACCGTGCCGACGATCGCGTAGACCGCCTCCAGCAGTGCGACCAGGAAGAACAGCCCGAGCATGGTGAAGGCCACGGTGTTCATCACGGGCGTGAAGAGGACGCCGTCCCCGCTGGGGGACGGTGAGCCGGTGAGCACGCCGAGAACGACGGTGATCGCCATCAGCACCGGCCAGCACAGCTGCGTCAGGCCCCAGTTCGCGGCCCGCACGCCGTTCACGGCGGCGAGGCCGCCATGGCGTCGCTGACGCAGTCCGACGACGACCTGGGTGATCGCGGCGACGAGCAGTCCCACGAAGGGGATCGGGAGGTAGGCGAGGAAGCCGAGCGCCCAGGCGATGGTGCCGGTGCGCACCGGTCCGCCCGGAACGGTGTCCGGACCGGCCGGGACCGGGCCGGGAGGCGCGGAGTCCGAGCCGGCGCCCACCGGTCCGGTGGGCCGGGACGCACTCATGCCCTCAGCACGCCCCCTACCGCGGTCTCGACGGCGGTGATGCAGCGCTGTCGTGCCGCGCCGATCTGCTCGGCGGTGAGGGTCCCCTCGACCGAACGCAGCCGCACCGCGAAGGCGAGCGACTTCCTGCCCTCCCCGATCTGCTCGCCGGTGAAGACGTCGAAGAGGTGGACGCGCTCGGCGAGATCGCCCATGCCGACCACGATCGCCGCCTCGACGGCGGAGGCCGGGACGTCCTGGTCGACCACGAAGGCGAAGTCCTCCTTGGCGACCGGGTAGGTCGGGACCGGGGCGGCGGCGACCACGGGGGGCGCCGCGTCGATCAGCGCCTCGAGGTCGAGCTCGAGGGCGCTGGTGCGCGCCGGCACGTCGAACTCCTTGACGACCGCCGGATGCAGCTCGCCGGCGTGGCCGATCACGGTGCTGGTGCCGTCGGCCGCGAGGGCCCGCAGCTCCCCGGCACGGCCGGGGTGGAAGGGCGCCTTCTCGACCTGACGCACCTCGAGCTGCGCACCGACGGCGGCGGCCGCGCGGCGGGCCAGGTCGAAGGCGTCGGCCCACCCCCAGTCGGGGACCTCCCCCTGCCAGGAGTCCGGTCCCGAGGCCCCGCCGACCACGGCGGCGAGCGTCCGGGTCTGGAGCGGCAGCGCGCCGAGGACCTCCTCGAGCTCGGCGTCCGTGGGCCGCTGCGCGGCCGCGGGCACCGGGGAGCGGGCGTCCTCGCCACGGGACAGCGACGTGGTGCCCACCTGGAAGATCGCGACCGACTCCTCGCCGCGGCCGAGGTTGCGGCGGGCGACGGGCAGCAGGGTCTGCAGCAGCGAGCTGCGCATCAGCGGCTCGTCGTCGGACAGCGGGTTCAGCAGGCGCACGGCATCGCGGCGGGCGTCGTCGGCCTCGTAGCGGAGGGCGTCGAAGATGCCCTCGCCCACGAAGGGGTACGAGGTGACCTCGACCAGACCGGCCTCGGCCAGCGCTCGGTTCGCGGCGCGACGGGCGCGCTGGGCCCGGGTGAGGCCGCGACCGCCGGGGGCGGTGGGCAGGAGCGAGGGGATCGACTCGTACCCGACCAGGCGGGCGATCTCCTCGATCAGGTCCTCACGGATGGTCAGATCGGGGCGCCACGAGGGCGGGGTGACGGCGAGGGTGCCCTCGGCGCCGTCCTCGACCTGGCAGCCGATCATGGTCAGGCTGTCGCGCACCTGCTGCGGGGTGTAGGCGATGCCGACCACGCGCTCGGCGTCGCCGAGCGGGAGCGTGATCGGGGCGGCCGGGGCCGGCGCGCCGCCCTCGTCCGTGACGGAGGCCGCGATCTCGCCGCCGCCGTGCTCGACGATCAGCTGGGCGGCGCGGTATGCGGCGGCGAGCGGGAGCTGCGGGTCCACGCCGCGTTCGAAGCGCTTGGAGGCCTCGGAGGGCAGGCGGTGGCGGCGTGCGGTGCGGGCCACGGAGATCGGGTCGAAGGTCGCCGCCTCCAGCACGATGTCCGTGGTGCCGGCCGAGACCTCGGTGGACTCCCCGCCCATCACCCCGGCCAGGCCCAGCACGCGTGCGCCCTCGCCGCCGTCGCTGTCGGTGATCAGCAGGTCCTCGGGATCGAGCGTGCGGGTGACGTCGTCGAGGGTGGTGAGCTCCTCGCCGGGCCGGGCGCGGCGCACCACTATCGGGGCCACCACCTCGCCGGCGTCGTAGGCGTGCAGGGGCTGGCCGAGGTCGAGCATCACGTAGTTGGTGACGTCCACGATCAGCGAGATCGAACGCATGCCCGCCAGAGCGAGCCGGCGGGCCATCCAGCGCGGGGCCCGGGCCGTGGGATCCACGCCCCGCACCTCGAGGGCCACGAAGCGGGAGCAGCCCTGGGCGCCGCGGATCGGGGCGTCGTCGCGCAGCTGCACGGAGGTGCCTCCGGCAGGTGCCTGCGGCACCTCGACCGTGGTGACCGGGTCGGTGTAGGAGGCGCCGGTGGCGTGGGAGTACTCGCGGGCCACGCCGCGCATCGAGAAGCAGTACCCGCGGTCCGGGGTCACGTTGATCTCGACGACCTCGTCGGCCAGTCCCAGCAGGGCGATCGCGTCGTCGCCGGGCTCGGCGGTCAGGCCCTCGGCGTGGCCGCGGCCCAGCACGATGATGCCGTCCTCACCGGAGGGGTCCTCCCCCAGGCCCAGCTCCTCGCCGGAGCAGATCATGCCGTCGGAGGTGTGGCCGTACGTCTTCCGCGCGGCGATCGCGAAGTCCCCGGGCAGCACGGTGCCGGGCAGCGAGACGACCACCAGGTCGCCCTCGGCGAAGTTGTGCGCGCCGCAGATGATGCCGCGGCTGGGACGCTCCGCGCCGGGCTGCGGGTCCTTCGGGTCGTCCTCCGCCTCGTTGTGCTCGGGGCCGACGTCGACGCGGCACCAGTTGATGGTCTTGCCGTTCTTCTGCGGCTCGCCCACGAGCTCCAGCACACGGCCGACGACCAGCGGGCCGGTCACCTGTGCACCGAAGATCGCCTCCTCCTCGAGGCCGACGCGGGAGAGGTCCGTGGCGACCTGCAGGGCGGAGACGTCTGCGGGCAGTTCGGTGTGCTCGGCGAGCCAGGTCAGGGGAATGCGGGGCATCTCAGATCTCCGTACCGTAGTGCTGGGAGAAGCGGACGTCGCCCTCCACGATGTCGCGCATGTCCGCCACTCCGTTGCGGAGCATGAGGATGCGCTCGATTCCGAGCCCGAAGGCGAAGCCCTGGTACTCCTCGGGGTCCACCCCGGCCGCGCGCAGCACGTTCGGGTGGACCATGCCGCAGCCGCCCATCTCGATCCAGCCGGTGCCGCCGCACACCCGGCAGTCCGGGTCCGCGTCGTGGTCCAGGCCCTCGCGCGCCTCGCAGCGGAAGCAGCGGAAGTCCATCTCGGCGCTGGGCTCGGTGAAGGGGAAGTGGTTGGGGCGCAGCCGCGTGATCGGCGTCCCGCCGAAGATGTGCGCGGCGAAG
This sequence comes from Brachybacterium sp., assembly GCA_035301145.1. Taxonomy (GTDB): domain Bacteria; phylum Actinomycetota; class Actinomycetes; order Actinomycetales; family Dermabacteraceae; genus Brachybacterium. Next base: position 11,161 of record DATGUQ010000154.1, read on the forward strand.
GCGTCGAGGGTGCCCACCAGGTTCGCCATGGTCAGGCCCTTGTCGATGGCGAGGCCCTCGACCTGATGGAACATCGGGGAGTGGGTCGCGTCGATCTCGTCGGCCCGGTAGACGGTGCCGGGGCAGGCGACGTACAGCGGGGCGCCGCGCTCGAGCATGGCGCGGATCTGCACCGGGGAGGTCTGGGTGCGCAGCAGCATCCCGGACCCCTCGGGCGCGACGTACAGGGTGTCCTGCAGGGAGCGCGAGGGATGCTCGGGATCGGCGTTCAGCGCGTCGAAGTTCAGCCACGAGGACTCGATCTCCGGGCCCTCGGCGATCTCCCAGCCGATGCCGACGAAGAAGTCGTCGATCCGGTCGGTCAGCACCGTCAGCGGGTGCGAGGCGCCGCGCGGGCGCAGGTCCGTGGGCAGCGTGACATCGACCGTCTCCGCGGCGAGTGCGGCCTCCTCCTCGGCGGCCTCGAGCTCACTCTGGCGAGCGGCGAGCTGCTTCTGCACCCGGCCCTTGCCCTGACCGACCAGCTTGCCGGCGGCGGCCTTCTGCTCCTTGGGCAGGTCCTTGATGGCGCGGTTCGCGCTCGTGAGCACGCTGGCATCGCCCACGTGCGCGATGCGGACCTGCTTGAGCTCGGCGGTGGTGGCGGCCGCGGCGATCGCCGCGAGGGCGGCATCGACGGCGGCGGTGAT
>DATGUQ010000155.1:0-3857 GCA_035301145.1 Brachybacterium sp.
TCTCGCCCGCGCCCGCCAGGACAAGATCGACGACATCGGCGAGATCGAGGAGATCATCGTCGAGGCCGTCGGCAGCTACCTGCGCCGCACCTACCGCCGCGAGCCCGCGGTCATGGCGGTCGTGGTCGACGCCTGATCGACGTGCTGTGAGCGTGCGAGCGGCAGGAGATCAGGCCGAGGGCGCTGCCTGATCGACGTGCTGTGAGCGTGCGAGCGGCAGGAGATCAGGCCGAGGGCGCTGCCTGAGCGACGTGCGGTCGGACCGGGGGCCTTCGCCGTCGCTGCTGTCAGAACGGCGGCTCCGGGACGGGGTCCGGCTCGGGAGGAGGTGCCGGATCGGCGTCGTGGAGGATGCCGAGATGGCGGGCCTCCTCCCAGGCGAGCGTCTCCTCGTAGAGCTCCCAGGAGCGTTGGAGTGCGTCGGCGATCACGGGCGTGAGCAGATCCGTGTTCTGCTGCGCGTGCAGCCGTGCTCGACCGTCGACGAGCCAGGTGGTGCTGCCGTCCGGATTCCGCACCGGATCGAGGATCCCGCGGGTCTTCATCCAGTGGTGCTTCCAGCACAATCGGTGGAGATTCTCGATCGACGTCTGCCCGCCATTCTCGGGGTTCTCGTGATCGTATTCCTCGATGTGGTCCGATTCGCCGACGGTGCAGGTGTTCCTGGTGCATCCGGGGACGGCGCACACGGGGTCGAGCAGGCGCAGGTGCTCCTGCATCGCGGCGGTGGGCGAGTAGCGTTTCGGGGGCAGGGGGAGGAATGCGCCGTCCGCCGGGTCCGTGAGGATCCGGTACCAGGTGGATTCCCCGGCTGCGAGGTGGCGGGCCATGCGCGCCGGGAGAGGGATCGTCCCGTCGATCGTGCCGGGGGCGTCCGATTCGCCGAGCAGCGTCATCGCGGGGATCAGAACCTGCAGCCGCAGTCGGCTCCCGGGGGCCTCGATGCCGCCGGTCTCGAGCACGGAGCGGGTGAGGATCGCGTAGCGCAGCGCGGCGAGCGTCAGGTGGTGGCCGTCGCGGGTGGCGGCGCCGTCGATGTTGAACGGAGGGGGACGCCCGTCCGCGAGGGCGCGGCGCTGTTCGTCCTGGACGGCCCGGGCGGAGGCGTCCAGGCGGTGCGAGAAGTCGACGATCTCGTGGATCGGTCCGGTCACGATGATGCTCGCGGTGCCGTCGTGCTCCGGGCTCACGTGCAGCCCCACATCGCGCTGTTCCTGGGGCGAGGGCTGTGCGGCAGCCGTGCCGAACCAGGCGATGAGCCGGCCCAGCTCCCGGGAGAAGCGGTCTGCGCGGAGGTTCGCGAGGTCCCAGTCTGCGACCCTGTCGTCGAGCAGGCGGCACTGATCGGAGGTGAGTCGCCGCACGCGGCGCAGGAGCTGCTCGAACCAGACGACGGGGATGTGCCCGGCGCTGAGGCGCTCGAGGGTGCGTGGCAGGGAGGTGACGGCGATGGCGGCGTCGCGCAGCAGCGTGCGGGCCTGGTCCAGGGTGACCCGGCGGGCGTCCGCGACGAGGATCGCGTAGGTGTCGCCCTCGTCCTCCGTCTCGTCCCACAGGGAGGCGAGCTGTCGCAGGCGCCTCGCATAGGCGAGTGCCTCGTCGCGGTGGCCGGCGAACAGCTCCAGGGCCGTGTGCACCTCGAGCGATCCCGGCTCGGTCCCGGAGCGGGCGGCGAAGTCGTCGGGATCGAGCGGTCGACGGGCCTGCACCACCTTGCGGGGCGGTTCGGTGCCTCTGGGGGCCTGAGCGCTCCGTCGGCCGGGCGTGCTCTGTGGGTGGGCCGGGGGCGTGGGAAAGGTGCGCCCGTCAGCGGGCTGCACGCCGAGCGTCGCTGTCATCCCGGCACCTCCTAACGGTTTTCCCGATGCTCCGACGGTTTCTGTGCTTTCTGTGACGGTATCCCGTAGGAGAAGTCGTCACCAGCCCGGTGTGCGAATGTGTGGAAATTGTGGATAGCCTCGTCGTGTGGAGGAAGCAAGAACTCGCGAGGACCCCAACAATGTGCATAGAAATGTGGATGAACACGGCGTGGGGAGGAACGGTGGCCCGACCCCTCCTCAGCCACGACCGCCATCCCCGCCCGACGGCGACGCCGCGGCCAGCCGTTCCCGCAGAGCCGCTGCGCTCGGATTGCGCAGCACCTCCTCACCGATCAGCGCCGTCGGCGTGAGCTCGTCGCCGCCGTTGACGGCGCGCACCTGCGCGTTCGCCTCCTCGTCCCGCCACACGTTCACCCACGTCACCCGGGGGTCGTCGCGCAGTCGCAGCAGCAGCTGTTCGCAGTAGACGCAACCCGGTTTCCACAGCACCACGGCGTGGCCCGGAGCGATCTGCTGCGCGGCGCGCTGCCACGGGATGTGCCGCCCCCGTCGGCCGGACCACAGAGCGAGCACCAGCATGCCGAGCCCGCCCAGCACCCCGACGGCGATCCCCTCCCGCAGATCGTCGACCCCCATGGCCACGGCCAGCGCGAGCGCGGCGGCAGCGGCGAGCAGGAAGGTCCAGCGCTGCTGCCGAGGCATGGGTCCAGCCTACGACGGGGCCCCGCCCGTCCCCTGCCCCGTCCTGTCGGCGTCCGGTGCCTCACATCGGACCGTCGGCAGCCGCCGCCCGCTCGCGCAGGCGCGAGGATGGAGGGCATGAACCGCCGACCAGGAGCCGCAGCCGACGCACCGGACACCGCCCGGGACGCCCTCCCGTTCCGCGCCCTCGCCCTGGCCTGGGTGGTCACCGGCGGCCTGGTCGCCGCGGTGACCGGCCCGCTCGGCCTCGAGCACGGCTCGTGGTCCGCCGCGTTCCAGGTGCTCGTCGGCGGTGTCATGCAGGGCGTCCTGGGGATCGCCCAGGCGCACCTCGCCGCCCGGCGCATCGGCCGACGGCCCCTGCTCGCCCAGCTGCTCACCTGGAACCTCGGCTGCCTCGCCGTGATCGGAGGGACCCTGCTCACCGTCCCGCTGCTGGTGGATGCGGGTGGGCTGGCGCTCGTGGCGGCGATGGCGGTGATGATCCGCGCCGTCGGCCGCGGAGCGCAGGGCCCCGCATGGGCGCTGTGGCTGTTCCGGGCCGCGCTCGTGGTGACCGCGGTGAGCATCCCCGTCGGGCTCGTGCTCGCGCACCTGCGTGCGGCCTGAGGGCCCGGGGGAGGCCGTGGTGCCGCCGGCGCCCACGACGCGGCCTCGCTGCCCGCGCCCGTCCTCCCGCGTCACTGGTAGGAGACGAGCCAGGGCCGGGGATCGACGTCGACGGTCTGCTGGGGCGTGAACATCGGGGTGTCCTCGTCGTAGAAGTTCTTCCACGCCATGAAGATCCCCTCCGGCAGGTCCCGCTGCAGCGCACGGTAGGTGTCGAGCTTGTCGCCGGGTACGCCGTGCCCGTCGGCGTGCAGGGTGATCGCGAGCTCCGGCCGTGAGGTGTCCACGTCCTGCCGGTCGCGGATCATGGAGCCGCTGAACTGGTGGAGGATCAGCACCTTCTGCGGCAGGTCGTGCTCGGCCGTGAGGTCCGCCAGCCACGCCCCGACCTCGTTGATCTCGGCTGCGGTGACCGAGCCGATCTGCTCGAGGTGCTTCTGCCCGGGCTCGAGCCGCCACTCGGAGTCCAGTGCGAGCCCCACGTGCGGCGCGGTCAGCAGCTCCTCGTAGAGCCTCGCCTGGGTGAGGAAATCGGTGGTGCCGGGCTGCAGGTCCAGCACCACGTACACCCCGGCCTCACCGGCCGCGTCGACCCATTCCCGCAGAGTGTCCACGCCGAGCGCGCGGGAGTAGTCGCCGTCGTCGCCCGGCTCCGAGGAGGCGATCGTGCTGATGATCTCGAGGGCGGGTACCAGCGGCTCCTCGACGAGGCCCTCGTACTCCGCG
>DATGUQ010000156.1:0-2078 GCA_035301145.1 Brachybacterium sp.
GCGCCGCGCCGCAGCTGGCGGGACCAGGACCTCGACGAGTTCGCCGCCATCACCGAGACGAACCTGCTGGCCCCGGTGGCAGTCATCGACGCCGCCCTGCCCGGCATGCGCGAGCGCGGCGCCGGCACCGTCGTGCTCATCGCCTCGTACGCGGCCTGGCGCTTCTCGCCGGATGCGGGCACGGCCTACAGCGCCTCGAAGACGGCGCTCGGCCCGCTGGCGTCGATGCTCAACGCGCAGGAGAACCGCCACGGCATCCGTGCCTGCCACCTCTGCCCCGGCGACGTGGACAGCGACTTCCTGGACCAGCGGCCGGTGGTGCCGGGCGCCGCGGACCGCGCCGTGATGCTCACCCCGGAGGACGTCGGCCGGGCGGTGTCCTTCGTGCTGACCAGCCCCGCGCACGTGGTGGTCGACGAGCTGGTGATCAGTCCGGCGAAGCCGGAGGGCTGACATGCGAGAGGCCCCGCTCCCCGGTTCTCCGGGGTGCGGGGCCTCGTCGTGCGCGGAGCCGCCTGCCGGAATCGAACCGGCGACCTATTCATTACGAGTGAATCGCTCTACCGACTGAGCTAAGGCGGCGTCGCCGCGCATGCGCGGCAGACCGGATCACTGTACGCGACCCGCCATGGCCTGCGCAAAGCAGAGCGACGCGATCCCCGTCACCCTCGCCCGGGGTGCCTCAGCAGGTCAGCCCGTCCTCCGGCACGGTGCCCTCGAGCAGGTACTCGTCCACCTGCGCCTCGATGCAGCCGCCGGAGCGACCGTAGGCGGTGTGCCCGTTGCCCTCGAAGGTCAGAAGCACCGCGTCGTCGAGCTGCGCGGCGAGACTCTCGGACCAGGCGTAGGGGGTGGCCGGGTCGCCCGTGGTGCCGATGACCACGATCGGCCCGGCGCCCTCGGCCGCGATCGGGGCGGGCTCACGCAGCGGCGGCACCGGCCAGTGGGCGCAGCCGTCCCCGCCCAGCGACGCGCCGAAGGTCGGGAACTCCTCCGCCAGGTGCTCCGCCTGCTCCTCCACCCAGGCGTCGTCGGCGACCCCGGGATGGTCCAGGCAGTTCACGGCCGTGATCGCGAAGGTGGCATTGGTGCGGTAGCTGCCATCGGGCTGCCGCTCCGAGGAGAGGTCGGCGATGTTCAGCAGCTGAGCGCCGTCACCCTTCATCGCATCGCTCAGGGCCTGACGGCCGAGCTGCCACAGCCCGTCCTCGTACAGCAGCGTCATCATCACCGACCGCGCCATCGCCCCGGTGACCGGGCGGTCGGGATCCCCGGAGTCCAGGGGCGACTCGTCCAGGGACGAGAAGAACGCGTTCAGCTGCTGCTTGGCCTCCTCCTCGGTGCCCGTGAACGGGCAGTCCTCCTTCCCGAGGCAGTCGGAGAGGAACGCGTCGACCGCGTCCTCGAAGCCCTCCGCCTGCCCGGCGGCGATCTCGTTCATGGTCAGGGAGGGATCCATCGCGCCGTCGAGCACGAAGCGCCCCACCCTGTCCGGGTAGAGCTCGGCATAGCTGGCCCCGAGGTAGGTGCCGTAGGAGTAGCCGAGGTAGTCGAGCTCGTCGGAGCCGAGCGCGGCCCGCAGCACGTCCATGTCGCGGGCGGCGGAGAAGGTGTCCAGGTAGGGCAGCACGTCACCGGAGTGCGCCTCGCAGGCCTCGGCGACCCGGATCGCCCACTCCTCGGAGAGCTCCTCCGCCTCCGTCGAGCCGGGCTCGGCGGTGGCGGCGAGGTACTCGTCGGTCTCCTCGTCGCTGAGGCACTCCACCCCGGCGGAGCGGTCCACGCCGCGCGGGTCGAAGCCCACCACGTCGTAGGACTGACTGACCTCGGCCGAGATCATCATCGGCACGCTCTCGAGGAAGTTCACCCCGGAGCCGCCGGGGCCACCGGGGTTCGTGACGAGGGACCCCTCCCGCTCGCCGGCGGCGGGGATGCGACCCACCGCGAGCTCGATGTCACCGGCGGCCGGGTCGTTCCAGACCAGCGGGACGGTGAGGGTGCCGCATTCGACGTCCTCGCCCTGCACGCCCTCGCAGGCGCCCCAGTCGATCTCCTGCTCGTAGTACTCCGCGTAGGCG
>DATGUQ010000157.1:0-2093 GCA_035301145.1 Brachybacterium sp.
TGCTGCAGGAGCAGCTGCACTCGGTGCTGGACACCCTCTCGGAGCGCGAGGCCGGAGTGGTCTCGATGCGCTTCGGCCTCGAGGACGGCCAGCCCAAGACGCTCGACGAGATCGGCAAGGTCTACGGGGTCACCCGGGAGCGGATCCGCCAGATCGAGTCCAAGACCATGTCCAAGCTGCGCCACCCCTCGCGGTCGCAGGTGCTGCGGGACTACCTCGACTGAGCGAGCACCCCTGCACGGCGACGGTCCACGGGCCCGGATCCGCAAGGATCCGGGCCCGTGCGCGGTCCGCGGCCGCGCAGCAGCCGCCGGAGAAGGCACCGACGACGCCGGGAGAGGGACGATGAGCACGACGCCGCGCACCGCCGCCCGGATCGCCGCTGCACGGACCGACACGGAGCTGCGCATCCATCGCGTCGGCGCCGAGGACTGGGCCTCGCACCGGGATCTGCGGCTGGACATGCTGACCGCGGACCCGGACGCGTTCTGGGCGGACCTGGACGAGGCCCGGTCCCGCACCGCGCAGCAGTGGCGCGAGGAGATCGCCGGGCCCCGACTGCATCTGCAGGCTCGCCGCGGCCCGCACGTGCTCGGCGGCATCGCCCTGCTCCCGGCCGGCTACACCCCCGCGCACCGGATCCCCGCGGACCGTGCGCACATCGTCTCGCTCTGGGTGCGGCCCGAGGCGCGGGGAAGCGGCGTCTCCCGGCCCCTGTTCGCAGCGCTGGCGCGCCTCTCGCTCGAGCTGGGACGGCCCGACCTGCGCTTGGACGTCGACGAATCCAACCTCGTCGCCCAACGCCTGTACGAGCGCCTCGGCTTCGTGGCGACCGGTGCGCGCGACCCCCGGCCGGGGCGCAGCACCGCCTGGGTCGAGTACGCGATCCGCGCCGAGCGCCTGCTGGAGGACTGACCTCGGCGGGGACGGCGAGCCGCAGGGGATGACGAGCCGCGGGGACGAGGAAGGGCGCCCGCCATCCGGCGGGCGCCCTTCATGACGCGGGGAGGTGGTGCCGCGACGGCCCCGGAGCGCCGCTGACGAGCCGACGGCTCAGTCGTCGACGGGCTCGGGCTTGAGGTGGAGGCGCTCGGTCTCGTCGATGATCTCGGAGGCGACGGGGGTGAAGGCATCCTGGTGGGCGCGCGCATGGTGCGCACAGAACATCAGTTCGCCTCCGGCCTCGAGCATCACCTTGACGTACGCCTGCGCACCGCAGCGGTCGCAGCGGTCATGTGCCGTGAGCCGGGGAGCTTCGAGAGTCAGGTTCATAAGCCCCTTTGTAGCATCGCGGAGCGCCGCCGGGGGAGTGTCCACAGCCGCGGTTCGCTGGAGGCGCAACAGCGTGTGAGGGTGACCGCGCACGCGGCCGCCCTAGGGCCTGTGAGCGGTACGGCACGGCTCAATACCCGGTTCGACGTGCTCGGACACGTAGCATCTGGGGCGTGTCCACCACGAGCGCCGCCAAGAAGTCCGCCTACGATGCCCGCAACCTCCAGGTCCTCGAGGGCCTCGAGGCCGTGCGCAAGCGACCGGGCATGTACATCGGTTCGACCGACTCCCGGGGGCTCATGCACTGCCTCTGGGAGATCCTGGACAACGCCGTCGACGAGGCGCTCGGCGGCTACGGGGACTCGATCGAGATCATCCTCCACGAGGACCACTCCGTCGAGGTGCGGGACACCGGGCGCGGCGTCCCGGTCGACGTCGAGCCCCGCACGGGCCTGACCGGCGTCGAGGTCGTCTACACCAAGCTGCACGCCGGCGGGAAGTTCGGGGGCGGCTCCTACGCGGCCTCCGGCGGTCTGCACGGCGTCGGGGCGAGCGTCGTCAACGCCCTCTCCGGTCGTCTCGACGTCGAGGTGGACCGCGGCGGCAAGGTCTACGCCATGAGCTTCCAGCGCGGCCAGCCGGGCGAGTTCGCCGACACCGACGGCCCGGACCCGACCTCCCCGTTCACCCCCGCGGACGGCCCCGCCGAGCTGCGCGTGGTGGGGAAGGCCAAGCGCGGCGTGACCGGCACCCGGGTCCGCTACTGGGCGGATCCGCAGATCTTCGTCAAGGGCTCCCACTTCTCGCTCGACGACCTCAAC
>DATGUQ010000158.1:0-3064 GCA_035301145.1 Brachybacterium sp.
CGACGTTGGCGGGGTTGTCGAACTGCTTGACCTGCACCGCGCCGGTCTCCTCGGCGATCTGCTCGGCCTTCTCGACGGCGCCCTTCATGCCCTTGGCGGCCTCGGTGAGCACCAGCTCGGCCCCGAAGGCGCGCAGCAGCATCCGCCGCTCCTTGGACATCGACTCCGGCATGGTCAGCACGACCTTGTAGCCTCGCGAGCTGCCGATCATGGCCAGGGCGATGCCGGTGTTTCCGCTGGTGGCCTCGACGATGGTGCCGCCGGGCTGCAGCTGTCCGGACGCCTCGGCGGCGTCGATCATGGCCACGCCGATGCGGTCCTTGACCGAGCTGGCGGGGTTGTAGAACTCGAGCTTGGCGACGATGGTCGCCTTGACCTCGTCACCGAGGTGGTTGAGCTTGACCAGCGGGGTGCGGCCGACCAGCTCGGAGACGTTCTCGTAGATGGGCATGCTTCTCCTCGATGTTGCGGGAGCCGTGGGCTCTAAGGGTCACTTTGCCCGATCATAACGTGCCTCGGTGGGCGGGGGCTGGGCGTCCCGGGACCCGGTGCAGCGGCCGACGTCGGAGGAGCCTGCCGACGAACGTCGGATCCCTCCGACACGGGCCGTTGCCTAGCCTCGTCGCATGCTTCCCCAGCTCGTCACCGCCGCCCCGCCCCGTCGCACCTCGGGGACGGGCAGGCCCGCACCGGGGCGGATCGCACTGCTCACGCTGCTGCTCCTGCTGGCAGCTCTGGTGCCGGCACCCTCCCTCGCCGCGCCGCCCAGCACCGTGTCGGTGCACGACGAGACCGGCGCCGTCGACACCGCGCAGCTCGAGCAGGAGCTGGCTGAGGTGGACTTCCGCACCGAGGTGGACCTGGTGGTGCTGGTCCTGGACGTGACCGAGCACGGCCACGACGCCTCCGAGGACACCGCGCTGAACGATGCGGCGCTCGATCACGCCCGCGCCTCCGCCCCCGAGCTGCTCTCCGCGGACGGCAGTCGCTTCGCCGACGGGACCGTCATCCTCGCCCTGGACCCGGACAACCGGTTCCTGGGCACCTACGCCGGGGAGGACGTGAAGCTCGGCGACGGAGGCTTCACCGACGCGCAGGAGGCGATGACGGAGGACGCCCAGGACGGGGACTGGCACGCGGCCCTGCGGGCCGGCGCCGAGGAGTACGCAGATCTGCTGCTGCGCCCCTGGTGGCAGCAACCCGGCGTGCTGATCGGGAGCGTGCTGGCCGGGGTCTCGTCGCTCGTGGCCGCACTCAGCCTCCTCGTGATGCGCACCGCGGCCCGCCGGCGGGTGGACAGGGCCCTCCCCCGCCTCGAGGACGTGCACGCCCAGCGCGCCCTCACCGACGCCGCCGCCCGCGGCCTGCCCACCGACTCCCCCTACGCACAGGCCGTGCTGCGGGACCACGAGGTGTACGCAGCGGAGCTCGCGGAGGCGGAGCGCCTGCGTGCCGAGCTGCCCGCGCCGGGGCGGCGCGGCTGGGGCTGGGGGCTGACCTCCGCCCAGCGCGGGCTCGCACGGGACATCGAGCGCGTCGTCGCCTCCCTGGACGATGCCGACGACGAGATCATCGCCGCCTCCGATCTGCTGCACCGCCTCGGCGACTGGCGGCAGGCGTGGGAGCGGGAGCTGGAGCCGCTGCGGGACTCCGTCCGGCGCATCCCGGAGGTGCTCGCACGGGAGGACGAGGAGGAGATGACGCCGGGCGCACGGAGCGCGGCGACGGGGCTCGCGGACCTCGGCGCCGACGCGGAGCGCGAGATGGACGATCTCACCGCACGGCTCGAGGCCGATCGGATCACCCCCGAGACCGCCCTCGAGCACCTCGACACGCTGACCCGCGAGCTGTCCGCCGCGGTGCGGGCGCTCACGGAGCATCGCATCCAGAGGGTCGCCCAGGACGAGGACGAGGCGGAGGTGCTGCGCGAGGCCGCCGACCAGGTCGAGGACGACGGGTACCGCTCCGTGCGTGCCCGGCGGCAGCGATGGGAGTCCGCCGGGACCGGGGACACGGGCTTCTGGAACCTCAGCCCGGTGCTGTGGTACTCGTCGTGGCACGGCACGTCCGACGCCGCGTTGGAGACCCACCGGAACCCCGCCTCATCGGGCGCCGGCACCTCGGGATTCTCCGCCTCCGGCTTCTCCGGCGCCGGCAGCTCGAGCCGCTTCTGAACGGGACGGGCGCGGCGCTCGGCCGGGCCCGGTCAGCAGGTCAGTAGACCATCCCCATGAACTCGCGGACCTTCGCGAGAGTGGCCTCGGCCTCGGCGACGGCCTTCTCGTTGCCCGCCCGGAGCACCTCGAAGAGGTAGCCGGGATCCTGCTCGAGCTCGGCCCGCCGGGCGCGGATCGGGGCGAGGTGCTCGTTGAGCACCTCGGCCGTGTGGAGCTTCAGGGTGCCGGCACCGCGGTCGCCGATCTCCTCGGCGATCTCCTCCGGGGACCGCCCCTCGGCCTGCGAGGCGATGGTGAGCAGGTTGGCGACCTCGGGGCGCCCCTCGGGGTCGTAGGTGATCCGTCGGTCCGCGTCGGTCTTGGCCTTCTTGATCTTCTTCAGCGTCTCGTCGGCGTCCATCCGCAGCATGACGGTGTTCCCGCGGGACTTGCTCATCTTGTGCTCGCCGTCCAGCCCCAGGATCGTCGGCGCCTCGGAGAGCAGGGCATCGGGCTCGGGGAAGTACTCCTCTCCCCCGGCGTAGCGCTCGTTGAAGCGACGGGCGATGACACGGGTCTGCTCGATGTGCGGCAGCTGGTCCCGGCCCACCGGGACCAGGTTGCCGTGACAGAACAGGATGTCCGCGGCCTGGTGGACGGGATAGGTCAGCAGCAGCCCGCCCATCGCGGACTTCCCGGCGGCGGCGAGCTCGGTCTTCACCGTGGGGTTGCGCTCGAGCTCGGGCTGGGTCACCAGGGAGAGGAACGGCAGCATCAGCTGGTTCAGGGCCGGCACCGCGGAGTGGGCGAAGATCGTGGAGCGCTCGGGGTCGATCCCGGCGGCCAGGTAATCGGTGAGCAGCTCGCGCACGGAGCCCTTGATGTCCCCGACCACGTCACGGTCCGTG
>DATGUQ010000159.1:0-7491 GCA_035301145.1 Brachybacterium sp.
CCGCAGCGATGAGGAAGCCCACGGCCACGGGCATCCGCTCCCCGGTGTCGATGAGGGTGCCGAACAGCAGCGGCCCGACGATGCCGCCGGCCGCCGTGCCGACCGCGTAGAAGAACGCGATCGCGAGGGCGCGGGTCTCCATCGGGAAGATCTCGCTGACGGTGAGGTATGCCGCGCTGGCCCCGGAGGAGGCCAGGAAGAACGTGACCACGAGCAGGATCATGAACGCGGCCAGTCCCCCGGCCTGGCTGAGGAACACCCAGGCCAGGGGCAGCGTCACCAGGGCGCTGCCGAGATAGGCGAGGGTGATCATCGGCTTGCGGCCGACGGAGTCGAAGAAGTGCCCCAGGAGCACCGGGCCGGCGAAGTTCGACAGCGCCCAGAAGATGATGAACAGCGGAGCGAGCGCCGCCCCCACGTCGTAGAAGGAGGACAGCAGCACGCCCAGGTTGAAGGTGATGCCGTTGTAGAGGAACGCCTGGCCCACGAACAGCGCCAGGCACAGCAGCGAGCGCTTGGGGTACTTCCGGAACGCGACGGCGGCGATCTCCCGGAACGGGATGGCGGTGCGCTGGCGGACGGTGAGCGAGCCCTCCGCCGGGGGCAGCTCCTGGCCCTTCTCCTGCTCGATCGACTCCTCGATCCCGCGCACGATCCGCTCGGCCTCCTCCTCGCGGCCGTGGATGAACAGCCAGCGCGGACTCTCCGGCACATGACGGCGGACCACGAACACGGCGATGCCCAGCACGGCGCCGAAACCGAAGGCCAGCCGCCAGCCCAGGTCCATCGGCAGCAGCACGGTGCTCAGCAGCACCAGCGACAGCGCGGAGCCCGCAGCGGAGCCCAGCCAGTAGGAGCCGTTGATGACGAGGTCCACCCGGCCCCGCACCTTCGCGGGGATGAGCTCGTCGATCGCGGAGTTGATCGCCGCGTACTCGCCGCCGATCCCGGCGCCGGTGAGGAAACGGCAGAGGAAGAAGTACCAGGCGGAGAAGGAGAAGGCGGTGGCGACCGTCGCCACGAGGTAGAGCACGAGGGTCCACAGGAAGAGCTTCTTGCGGCCCAGCCGATCCGTGAGCTGTCCGAAGAACAGCGCGCCGAGGCACGCACCGACGATGTACACGGCGCCGGCGACACCGATCTGGGCGGCGGTGATGTCCAGGCCGCTGCCGTCCTCGGTGAGCCGGGCGGCGACGTTGCCGACCATGGTCACCTCGAGGCCGTCGAGGATCCAGACGCCGCCCAGGCCGATCACGACCCGCCAGTGGAAGCGGGACCAGGGAAGACGGTCCAGCCGTGACGGCACCTCGGTGGTGATCGTGCCGGTCTGCGCCTGCGCCATCGTTCCGCCCTCCTCACGGTCGGGACGCCGCGGAGCCGACGGTTCGCGGCCGCTCAGCGACGTACCGGGAACCTAGACCCTCCGCTCGCGCAGCGGCAAGGAACCGCCCCGCCGATCGGTCGGGCCGATGCAGCGCGTCACCGCGGGTGGGCCCGGGAGGTCACTCCCACTCGATGGTGCCCGGGGGCTTGGAGGTGATGTCGAGGGTGACGCGGTTGATCTCGCTGACCTCGTTGGTGATGCGGCTGGAGATCCTCGAGAGCACGTCGAAGGGCACCTTGGCCCAGTCCGCGGTCATCGCGTCGTCGCTGGTGACGGGGCGCAGCACGATCGGGTGGCCGTAGGTGCGGCCGTCGCCCTGGACACCCACGGAGCGCACGTCGGCCAGCAGCACGACGGGGCACTGCCAGATGGTGCGATCGAGTCCCGCGGCGGTGAGCTCGGTGCGGGCGATCGCATCGGCCGCGCGGAGGATGTCCAGGCGCTCCTTCGTGACCTCGCCGATGATGCGGATGCCGAGGCCGGGGCCGGGGAAGGGCTGGCGCCAGACGATGTCGTCGGGCAGGCCCAGTTCGGAGCCGACGGCGCGGACCTCGTCCTTGAACAGGGCGCGCAGCGGTTCGACGAGCTCGAAGGAGAGGTCCTCGGGCAGACCGCCCACGTTGTGGTGGCTCTTGATGTTCGCCGCACCCTCGCCGCCGCCGGACTCGACGACGTCCGGGTAGAGGGTGCCCTGGACCAGGAACGCCTTCGGCGCGGAGGAGGCGGCGTGGGCGTCGGCGCCCTCCCCCTCGACGACGCCCTGCTCGCGCAGGATGTCGGCCTGGGCCCGCTCGAAGGTGCGGATGAACTCGTGGCCGATGATCTTGCGCTTGGTCTCCGGGTCGGTGACGCCCGCGAGCGCGGTGAGGAACTGCTGCTCGGCGTCGACCATCACCAGCTTCGCGCCCCCGCTGGACTCGCCGAAGGCCTTCTCGATCTGCGCGGACTCGTCCTGGCGCATCAGGCCGTGGTTCACGTACACGCAGGTGAGGCGGTCGCCGATGGCGCGCTGCACGAGCGCGGCGGCCACGGCGGAGTCCACACCGCCGGAGAGGCCGCAGATCGCGGAGCCCTCGCCGATCTGGGCACGGATCCGCTCGACCTGCTCCTCGATGACGTTGCCGGTGGTCCAGGCCGGTTCGATGCCCGCGCCGCGGTGGAGGAAGTTCTCCAGCACCTCCTGGCCGCGGTCTGAGTGGCCGACCTCGGGATGCCACTGCACGCCGTAGAGCCGCTTCTCGACGTTCTCGAACGCGGCGACGGGGCTGGCGGAGGAGGTCGCGACGACCTCGAAACCCGTGGGGGCCGCCGTCACGGAGTCGCCGTGGCTCATCCACACGTTCTGGTCGAGATCCTGGCCGGAGAGCAGCTGCGAGGCACCCTCGATGCTCTCCAGGCGGGTCGCGCCGTACTCGCGCGCGCCCGTCGGCGCGACGGTGCCGTCCAGCGCCGCGGCCATCGACTGGAAGCCGTAGCAGAGCCCGAGCACGGGCACGCCGGCCTCGAGCAGAGCCGGGTCCAGGCGGGGGGCGCCCTCGGCGTAGACCGAGCTGGGGCCGCCGGAGAGGATGATCGCGCGGGGCTGCTTGGCGAGGATCTGCTCGGTCGTCAGCGAGTGCGGGACGACCTCGGAGTAGACCCGGGCCTCGCGGACACGGCGGGCGATGAGCTGTGCGTACTGTGCGCCGAAGTCGACGACGAGGACGGGGCGCTGGTCGGTGTCGTTCACCCGGCAGAGTCTACGTGGGTGCTCGGCCTGCGGGAGCGGGTGTCCGGTGCGTGCGGGGGCAATCCTCGTCACGCTCGCTCGGTGGTCACGCTCGCGCGATCGGCCCCGGTGCTCAGGTGCGGTTCTCGTCCTGCAGCGTGGGCCGACGGGCCAGATCGCCCTCGACGGCCTGCTGGGTCCAGCGCTCCCCGAAGAACGAGAGCACCGGGACCACGCCGAAGAACATCAGCAGCAGCATCCGCGGCAGGGCCCAGCGCATCTTCATCCACACGTCGAACGCGAGCACCACGTAGATCATGTAGATCAGGCCGTGGATCGGGGACCAGGTCTTGGAGATCTGGGTCCAGGTGTCGGAGGTGGTGGTGAACAGGCCCTCGCCGCCGAACACGACGTAGCGCATGATCATGATCGCCACCAGGACCAACAGGGCGATGCCCTCCACGATGGAGGCCACGCGGAAGCGGGCGAAGGCGGTCCTGCAGGCGACTTCGTCGAGGGGGCGGGGAGCGGGCACGGGTCACACGTCCTTGTCTGGATGGGGGACGGTCGTCGTCTCGACGGCCGGGGTACGGGAAGCGGCGGGGTCGTCGTCGCCGAGCAGCTTCTGCATCGCCTCACGGCGCTCGGCGACCTCGTCGAGGTGCGTGGCCCGCACGGAGCGCCACCACAGGAAGAGGAAGAAGCCGCCGAAGATGACCCACTGGAAGGAGTAGCCGATGTTCTGCCAGTTCAGGCCGCGCGAGAAGTCGGACTCCGCCGCCGGCAGCGTCCGCAGCGCCCCGACCGGCTCGTCGAGGGAGACGTAGCCGGCGTACATCGGCGCCCCCCATTCGTTGACCAGCAGCGGGGTCGCGATCTCGCGCACCAGGGGTCCCTCCACCCCGCCGGAGGCCGCTTCGCTGGCCTCCAGGCGTCCGGAGATCTCGATCTCGCCCTGCGGGGCCGCGGGGACGAGCGCGGGATCGATGCGGCCGTCAGCATCCGTGACGTCCGCGGCGGGGAGCCATCCCCGGGCGACGGGGAGGCGGGCGCTGGTGCCGTCGTCCAGCTCCACGCGCAGGGCGGAGATCACCAGCACGGCCTCGGTGCCCTCGATCTTCCGGCCGGGCACGAGCAGCTGCTCGCCCGGCACGAAGCTGCCGGTCGCGGTGACGGTCTCCCCCACGATCTCGTTGGTGACCGGATCACCCACCTCGAGCACACCGCGGATGTCGCCCAGCTGCGCGGGCTCGGCGGCCTGGTCGGTGAGGGCCTGGTGCGCGCGGTCCCACTGCCAGGTGGCCAGCAGCCCGCACACGACGGTCGCCGCGACCATCAGGGCGAGCATCCCCAGGAACCGGGGACGGAGGGCGACGCGGAGCATGGCCCCATGGTACGAGCCGCCGCCGGGGCGGTCCCTGGGCAGCGAGGTCTCTCACATGTGGTCCGCGCGGTCCCCGGGGCCCCGGGAACCGCGCGGGCCCGTCGTCGGCGGGGGCGGATGTCGGATCCCGGGGGTCCCGTCCCGGGGCCGCCCGCCGCACCTATGCTGGGGAACGTGTCCAAGAGTGTCTACATCGCCAGCCCGGAGGGGATGACCGGCAAGTCGATGGTGGCCTTCGGCCTCCTCGAAGCCCTCGCCTCACGGTCCGACCGCGTCGGGGTGTTCCGCCCCGTCGTCCAGACGGGTCGCTCGCGCGACTACGCCGTGGACCTCCTCACCAGCCACCCCGCGGTGGACCAGGCCTACGAGGACGCGATCGGGGTGGACCACCAGCTGGTGCTCTCCGATCCGGACACCGCCCACGAGCGGATCCTGGCCCGCCATCGCGAGCTGGCCGAGCGCTATTCGGTGCTGGTGGTCCTCGGATCGGACTACAACGACCTGGCCAACCCCACGGAGCTCGCGTTCAACGCGGAGGTGGCGGCCAACATGGGTGCTCCCGTGGTGATCGTCCTGTCCGGTCTGGACCGCAGCCCCGACCAGGCCGCCGCCCTGGCGGCGGTGTCCGTGGGCGAGTTCGGCGGCCACCACGCCCTGCCCCTCGCCGTGGTGGTCAACCGTGCCGAGCCCGGCTCGCTCGACGCGATCCGCGCCGCCGTCGGGCAGAAGGTGCCCGGAGCGCTGGTCGCCGCGATCCCCGAGAACCCCGTGATCCTGGCCCCCACCGTGCAGGAGCTCGAGGACGCCGTCGACGGCACGCTGCTGCAGGGCAACGCCGAATGGCTGGACCGCGTCGCGGTCGGCACCGTGATCGCGGCGATGAGCCTGCCCAACGTGCTCAGCCGACTCACCGAGAACTGCACCGTGATCGCTCCCGGCGACCGGTACGACCTGCTGCCGGGGCTGGTGATGGCGCAGCAGTCCGGCACCTTCCCCGCGCTCTCCTCGATCGTGCTGACCGGGGGCTACGACGTCCCGGAGGAGGTGGGCCGCCTGATCTCCGGCGTGCAGCAGGACCTGCCGATCCTCACCACCGACCTGTCCACCTTCGACACCGCTGTGAGGGTGTCCAGGTCGCGGGGGCGGCTGGACGTCGCGAGCCCTCAGAAGATGGACGCCGCACGCCGCGCGGTCGCCGAGCACCTGCCGATCCAGGACCTGCTGGCCTCCCTCGAGGTGAGCCGCAGCGAGGTCGTCACGCCGATGATGTTCGAGTTCGAGCTGCTGGCCCGCGCCCGCGGCGAGAAGAAGCGGATCGTGCTGCCCGAGGGCGATGAGCCGCGGATCATCGCGGCCGCCGAGGCGATCCTCGCCCGCGGCGTCGCCGACCTCATCCTGCTGGGGGACGAGAACGGCATCCGGGCCAGGGCCGCCCAGCTGGGGCACGACATCTCCGAGGCCCGCATCGTCTCCCCGCACGACCAGGAGCACGTCGAGCGCTACGCCGCCGAGTACGCCCGCCTGCGTGCGAAGAAGGGCGTCACCCTCGAGCAGGCCCGGGAGAGGGTCCAGGACGTCTCCTACTTCGGCACCATGATGGTGCAGATGGGAGAGGCCGACGGGATGGTCTCCGGCGCGGCCCATTCCACCGCGCACACCATCCGTCCCTCCTTCGAGATCATCAAGACCAAGCCGGGCGCGAAGATCGTCTCGTCCGTGTTCCTGATGGCGCTCGAGGACCGTGTCCTGGTGTACGGCGACTGCGCCGTGAACCCCGACCCGACCGCCGAGCAGCTGGCGGACATCGCCGTGCAGTCCGCGGCGACCGCCGCGCAGTTCGGGGTGGATCCGCGCATCGCGATGCTCTCCTACTCCACCGGCTCCTCCGGCTCCGGGGCGGATGTGGACAAGGTGCGCGAGGCCACCGCGCTGGTGCGCGAGGGCGAGCCGGGGCTCGATGTCGAGGGCCCCATCCAGTACGACGCCGCGGTGGACGCCTCGGTCGCGAAGACGAAGCTGCCGGACTCCTCGGTCGCGGGACGGGCGACGGTGTTCGTCTTCCCGGACCTCAACACCGGCAACAACACCTACAAGGCCGTCCAGCGCTCTGCGGGCGCCATCGCGATCGGTCCCGTCCTGCAGGGCCTGAACCGGCCGGTCAACGACCTCTCGCGCGGTGCCCTGGTGGACGACATCATCAACACCGTGGTCATCACCGCGATCCAGGCGCAGGCCGACTCCCCCGCCCCGGCCGCCCGCTGAGCCCCTCTCTCTCCCACAGCTCCAGGAGCACCCCATGGCCGATCCCGCCGCCGCCCGCATCCTCGTCATCAACTCCGGCTCCTCCTCGCTGAAGTTCCAGCTGCTGGATCCGGCCGACGGCACGGTCGATGCCGCCGGGATCGTCGAGAGGGTCGGGCAGGACAGCGGCGAGGCCTCGATCACCGCCGGCGAGCAGGAGTCGAGCTTCGCGGGCCCGGTCCCCGATCACAAGGCCGCGATGCGGATCGTCCAGTCGCTGCTGACGGACGTCGGCCTGTCGCTGTCCGACGACCGGATCCGCGCCGTCGGGCACCGCGTCGTCCAGGGCGGGGCCCGCTACTCGGAGCCCGTGCGCATCGACGACCAGGTGCGCTGGGACATCCACGACCTCGGCAAGCTCGCGCCGCTGCACAACTACGCGGCGGTGGACGGGATCGACGGGGCCATGGAGCTGCTGCCCGAGGTGCCGCACGTGGCGGTGTTCGACACCGCGTTCTTCACCGCCCTGCCCGAGGCCGCGGCGAACTACGCGCTGAACCGTGAAGTCGCCTCCGAGTACAAGGTGCGGCGCTACGGCGCCCACGGCACCAGCCACCAGTACGTCTCCCGGGAGGTCTCCCGCCTGCTGGCCGCGCAGGGCCGCGACGTCTCCGGGCTGCGCCAGATCGTCATGCACCTGGGCAACGGGGCCTCGGCCTCCGCCGTGCTCGGCGACCGGGCGGTGGAGACCTCCATGGGCCTGACCCCGCTCGA
>DATGUQ010000160.1:0-6516 GCA_035301145.1 Brachybacterium sp.
TCGAGGACCGGGTGGACTTCGTCGGCTCCCTGGGCCGGGACGAGCTCGCCGAGTCGATGCGCTGCGCCGGAGCCCTGCTGCTGACCAGCTGGTCGGAGACCTTCGGTCTCGTCGCCCTCGAGGCCCAGGCCAGCGGCACCCCCGTGCTCGCCTGGCGCTGCGCGGGCGGGGTGCAGGAGGCCGTCGGCCCGGGAGGGCGCGTGCTGGACAGCCGCGATCCCGACGTCTGGGCCGAGGCGCTGCAGTCGCTCCTCGCGGACGCCGACGGCTACCGCGCCGCGGTGCGCTCCTCCCGCGAGTTCGCCGCGCACCGCACCTGGGACGCCGTCGCGGAGTCCCTCGTCGGCCTGTACACGGCAGTCATCGCCCAACCGACCGCCACGCAGCCCCACCACGGAACGGGAGCCGATTCATGAGCACCTCCGACTCGCCCGCACCGGCGCCGGATCCCTGGCGTCTGCTCGAGGAGGCCACGACCGTGCTCGCCGTGCACGCGCACCCGGACGACGAATCCCTCTCGACCGGTGCCCTGCTCGCCTCCCTGACCGCCGCCGGGACCCGCGTGGTGCTGGTGACGGCGACCCGCGGGGAGGAGGGGGAGATCGTGCCCGGCTCCGTCGACCCCGCGGAGACCCGGCCGCTCGAGGACGTCCGCGAGGGGGAGATCGCCGCCGCGACCTCCGCGCTGGGCATCGCGGAACGGCACTGGCTGGGCACCGCCCCGGCCCTCGCCCCCGGCGCCGCCCCGCGCCGGTACCGGGACTCGGGCATGCGATGGGTGCGCGAGGGCCTCGCCGGCCCGTCGGACAGCGCCGGGCCCGACAGCTTCTCCCTCCGCCCGCTCGAGGAGGCCGTCGCCGATCTCGTGGCCCTCATCGAGGCCGTACGGCCCGACGTCGTGATCGGTTACGACGACGAGGGCACGTACGGGCACCCCGACCACGTCCGGGCCCATCACCTCGCCGTGGGGGCCTGCGCCCGGGCCGGGACCCCGCTGGTCGAGATCGTCAGCGCCCTCCCGGAGGATGGCCGCCCCGCCCCCGGGATCGCCGTGCGCGAGCACCCCGGCACCGGCGGGGCGGTGCTGCGGGCGGTGGAGTCCTACCGCACCCAGCTCACCGTCGTCGGCGAGCACCCGGGCGGCATCGCGATCCGCCACGTGGGCGGGCAGGACGACGTGGTGCCGCTGCGCACCGGTCTGCACCTGCGGTCCTGACCGCACGGGCCGGCAGCTCCGCGCGACCGGGAGCACGGCGCGACCGGGAGCTCAGAGCGAGACGTCCAGCAGCGAGGGCAGGTGGTCCGACGCGCCCGCCAGCCGCTCCTCGGGGACCGTCCGAGTCGAGCGCACGGCGCGCGCCGCGCGGATCCGGACGCCGCGCGTGGTCAGCACCGCGTCGATGCGGCGGTTCGGGGACGCGGCCGGGAAGGTGTGCTCCGAGACGGCGGCGGGATCGCCGAGCAGTGGAGCGAGGAAGCGGCGCGCCGCGCCGTCGGCCGTCTCGTTGAGGTCCCCGCCGACGAGGACGGGCGCCCCGGCCCCGCGCACCAGAGCGGCCAGGTGCTCCGCGTGCCGCATCCGGTTGTCCTGCTGGAGGGCGAGGTGGGTCGAGGCGATCACCACCGCGCCGCCGCCCGGGATGGACAGCCGCACCGCGGCGACCCCGCGCGGATAGGTCGAGTTCAGGTCCGAGACCGTCTGGGCGACGGGGTGCGCGCCGCGGCGGATCACCTGCTCGGCGACCTCCTCGGTCGCGAGGATCGCCAGGCCCCGCCCGCCGGCACCGCCCAGCAGCACCCGTCGGCCGATGCGGCGAGCGAACCATCGCAGCCGCGCCGTCGGCAGCACGAAGCGCGGCGCCTCCTGGACCAGGAGCACATCCGGTTGCAGGTCCTGGACGGCCTCGATGAGCGCGGCGAGGTCGCCGCGCAGCTCCCAGAGGTTCCAGCTGAGGATCCGCAGGCCCCAGGGCTCGCGCGTCACGCCGGGCTCCCCTCGCCGTCGCCATCGACCATCGGTGCGATGACCCGTTCGACCAGGCCCTCGAGCTCGGCCACCTCGTAGCTCGGCCAGCCGAACAGCATCCGCCGCCACTCCGGCAGCACCGCCTTGGGGCCCAGCGCCGCCCCCATCAGCGCCCCGGTGATGCACGCGATCGTGTCCGTGTCGTAGCCGGCGCGCACCGCGGCCCGCAGCGCCGTGCCGAGCGCCTCGCGCTGCGCGAACTTGCCCTCCGGGATCGGGCTGACGCTCGAGATCGCCGCCCAGGAGGCCTGGAAGGCGCCGACCACCCAGCCGTTGCGGCGGAACATCTCCGGAGTGGACTCCTCCGCCTCCTCGATCCGCTCGAGCCACACCGCGCGTCGCTCGGCCGGCAGCTGCCCCAGACCCACTCGCACGTCGATGTCGCCGGTGAGGATCGCGTGCCGCACGGCCAGCCCCCACAGGATGTTCGCCTCGATCGTGTCGGGATGCACGTGTGTCAAGCGGCACACCGCCGTGATCGCCTCGACCGCGTCCTCCTCGCTCGAGCGCAGGTACGGCAGCACGGTGACGTGCGCCCGCATCAGCGACCCGTTGCCGGCGGAGGCTGGCAGCTGCTCGTGCGCGGTGGCCGCGGCGCTGCGGAAGTCCTTCGCGCGCGGCGCGTAGTGGCCGTCCTCGCGGGCCAGCTCCGCGGCGGTGCGGACCACGTGCGAGGTGAGGGTGCCGATGTCCGGGGTGCCCAGGGACCACGAGTACCACTCGCGCGCGATGTGGTCCTGTGCCGTCTCGACCCGCAGGTCATGGCCGTCGGAGGCGGCCAGGGACGCCTCCAGCACCACGATCGCCATCGCGGTGTCGTCGGTCCACTCCCCCGGCTGCCAGTCCAGGACCCCGCCGCCGATCATGTCGATGTCCTCCGAGGCGGGCACCGGCGGTTGGAACTCGTAGGGCGCGCCGAGCGCGTCGCCGGCGGCCGCCGCCACGACGGTGCCGACGGCACGCTGGCGCTGGGCCGGGGAAAGGCCTCCGGCGAGGGAGTTCATGGCATCCGTCGTCACACTCCCATGGTTCCACACCGGTGGCTGCGGACGGCATCCGGTCCAGCCCCGGTACGCTGGTGAGGACCCAGAAGGAGCTCCATGACCGACACCCCCGCGGCCTCCGCACCGCACTGCGACGACCCCCACGACCACTCCGGCCACGATCATCCGCCCACCGGTGCGGATCTGGTCCGCGATCTCGTCAAGGGTCTGTCGATCCAGGCACTGCTGATCCCCGTGCTGGGCGTGGTCCTGCTGGTGGCGATCCTGCCGTTCGCGCCCCTGACTCCGGTCCCGCTGCTGCTGGGCATCGGCCTCGGCGCCCTGCAGCTGATCTCCCTGGTGGCCACCAGCTTGTTCGTCTCCCGCACCCGGCGGCAGCTGGCCGTGAACCCCGGCCTGCTCGCCGTGCGCAGCGTCGTCGAGGAGCTGCTGCGCGTCGCCGCGGTGCTGCTGGCGATCCTGCTGTGGCCGGCGGACGTGCGCCCCGAGCTCGGCATCTGGGTCGGTGCCGGCAGCGCGCTGGTGTGGCTGGTGCTCGCCACCGCCCAGACCGTCACCACCCGCCAGCGGATCGCCCGCCCCGGCGACTGGTCCGAGGAGGCGATCTCCACGATGCTCGCGCACCGGGTCGGCGCCCGCTCGACCGTGCTGATGCGCCTGCTCGATGTGGCCGGCACCGTGATGTTCCAGGTCGGCGCCACCGTGCTCGTGATCCTCTCGCCGGTGCTGGCGATCGGCACGATCGTGCTCTCGATCGGTGTGGGGCTGTCCACGCTGGTGCTGCACCGCCGCTCGCCCGCCGAACGCTCCCGCAGCCCCTGGGCCTACGCTCCCTTCGGCCTCGGGCTGCTCACCCTGGCGCTCGCCGCCTTCGGGCTGCTCGCCCTCTGACCGTCCCGCCCGTCCCACCCACCTCGCAGGAGCCGATGATGACCACTGCCCCCACGCCCTCCACCGCCACGCGCCCCTCCGGACTCTGGCTGGACCAGGTCGACGAGTCCGTCCGCCTCCAGGACGACCTGTTCGGCCACGTCAACGGCCGCTGGCTGCGCGAGCACGAGATGCCCGCGGACCGGTCGAGCGACGGCGCCTTCCACGCCCTGCGCGACCTCTCCGAGGAACGGGTGCGGGAGATCATCGAGGAGGCGGCGGCCGACGCGGAGGCCCGCGACCCGCGCGGTGAGCAGGTCCCGGACACCGACCACGCCCGGGTGGGCGCCCTCTACCGGATGTTCATGGACACCGAGTCGATCGAGCGGGCGGGCCTCGCCGTGCTCGAGGACCTGCTGGGCACCGTCCTGTCCGTCACGGATCTCGAGGGGATCGTGCGCGTGATGGCCGCCCCGGACTCGGGGGCCTCCGCGCTGCTGGCCTACGTCTGGACCGACGACAAGGACTCCACGAGCTACCAGGTGAAGATCCACCAGGGCGGGCTGGGGCTGCCGGACGAGTCCTACTACCGCGAGGAGCACTACGCCGAGATCCGCGCGGCCTACACCCGGCACCTGGAGGACCTCGCCCGCCTCGCGGAGCTCCCCGGGCGCGAGGGCCTGGTCGCCGGGAGCGCCGCGGACCTCGCCGCCGCTGTGATGGACTTCGAGACCCGCCTGGCCGCCTGCCACGTGGACGTCGTGCGGGTGCGCGACCGGGAGAAGTCCTACAACCCGATGGACGCCGCCCAGCGCCGACAGCTCGCTCCGGCCTTCCCCTGGGACGCCTACGTCGAGGGCACCGGCGCGCCCGCGTCGGCCTTCGACGTGGTCTCGATCTCCCAGCCGGAGTTCGTCACCGCCGCCGCCGAGCTTCTGGCCGGGGAGGACCTCGCGGTGCTCCGCAGCTGGCTCGCCGTCCACGCCGTCTCCTCGTACGCCCCGTACGGCCCCGCCGCCCTGGTCGAGGAGGACTTCGCCTTCACCGGGAAGGTCCTCTCGGGCGCCGAGGAGCTGCGGGAGCGCTGGAAGCGCGGCGTCGCCTTCGTCGAGGGCGCCGTCGGCTTCGCGGTGGGCCGCGAGTACGTGGCCCGCCACTTCCCCGCCTCCCACAAGGAGCGCATGACCGAGCTGGTGGACGCCCTCATGGACGCCTACCGCGACTCGATCGAGGACCTGCCGTGGATGACCCCGGCCACCCGGCAGAAGGCCCTGGCCAAGCTCGAGAAGTTCACCCCGAAGATCGGGTACCCGCAGAAGTGGCGCAAGTACGACGGGCTCGAGATCGTGCCCGGCGACCTGGTCGCCACTGCCCGCGCCTCCCGCCGCTTCGAGGCCGCCTACGAGTTCGCCAAGGTGGGCGGGCCGATCGACGAGACCGAGTGGCACATGACCCCGCAGACGGTCAACGCCTACTACAACCCCGGCGCCAACGAGATCGTCTTCCCCGCCGCGATCCTGCAGCCGCCGTTCTTCGACGCGGAGGCCGACGACGCGGTGAACTTCGGCGGGATCGGCGCGGTCATCGGCCACGAGGTGGGCCACGGCTTCGACGACCAGGGCTCGAAGTACGACGGTGACGGGAACCTCGTCTCGTGGTGGACGCCCGAGGACCGCGAAGCGTTCGACGCGCGCTCCGCGCAGCTGATCACCCAGTACTCCGCGCTCTCGCCCCGGGACCTCGACGACAACCACCGCGTCAACGGCGCCCTCACGATCGGCGAGAACATCGGCGACCTGGGCGGACTGTCGATCGCGGTCAAGGCCTACCTGGCCAGCCGCTCCGAGGAGGAGGCCGCGGCCGAGATCGACGGCTTCACCGGCCTGCAGCGGGTGTTCTGGGCCTGGGCCACCGTGTGGCGCGGGAAGAACCGCACCCAGGAGGCGATCCGCCGCCTGGCCGTGGACCCGCACGCCCCGATGGAGTTCCGCTGCAACACCGTCGCGGGCCACCTGGACGAGTTCCACACCGCCTTCGACGTGCGCGAGGGGGACGGGATGTACCGCGCCCCCGAGGAGCGGGTGAGCATCTGGTGAGACCCGACCCGCCGTTCTACGTGGGCCGCACGCGGCCCTCGTCCATCGGCTGGACCCGCATCGGGATCACCCTGGCGGCCGGGGCGGTGCTGACCCTGCTCATGGCGCAGCGCTCCTCCCCGCCGGCCGTGCTGCTGGTGGCCGCGCTGTTCGCGGGCCTGACGCTGTGGACGTGGATGGGGCAGCACACCCGCTTCATCGTGGACGAGCACGGGCTGACGGTGAGCCTGGGCGGGTTCCTGCCGCGCCGGCCCTGGCCGCTCGAGGACTTCCGCACCGTGCAGCTGCGCGAGCTGCCGCAGTCCCGGCTGGGGGTGACGCTCGGCGGCTACGGATGGCGGCGCGGCCGGGCGAGCACGCCGCGCCCCGAGGAGCTGACCCCCGTCGGGATCCGCAAGATCTTCACCCTCGACGAGGTCCAGCAGCCCTACCGCATGCTGGTCACGCGCCCCGGGACGCTGGTGGAGATCATCGGCCGCGGCTCGACGCACTACATCCTCTCCCCCGAGGATCCGCAGGC
>DATGUQ010000161.1:0-3565 GCA_035301145.1 Brachybacterium sp.
CTCCGGGACCCTGCCCTGGGATCGCAGCTCCTTCACGTACTTCGACGTCGAGGCGCACATCGTCGAGCTGATCCCGGCCTCGGCCAGCGAGGCCTTCAAGGCCCATCTGCGGTCCGTCGGCGTCTCCTACCTCCTCGCCGGCGACGAGCGGCTGGACATGGCCGAGGCGGTGCGCAGGATCGGGGAGGTCTTCTCCGTGGACGAGATCATCCTCGGCGGCGGGGGCACCCTGAACTGGTCGATGGTCCGCGACGGGCTGTGCGACGAGATCAGCCTCGTGCTCATGCCCACGGCCGACGGGGAGAACCACACCCATTCCCTGTTCGAGGCGAACGAGGAGCACTCCGCGCCCGTGCCGATCGCCTTCTCCCTCACGAGCGCCGAGCCCCTCGAGGACGGCAGCGTCTGGCTGCGCTACGACGTGACCGGCCCGGTCGCCGACGCCTGAGACCAGCACGCGCGGCACCTGGGCGCTCGCTCTCCTTCCGCCCCGCTAGTCTGGATCCATGGCGCGCACCCTCTACCTCACCGGTGAGGACAAGTCCCCCACCAACAATCCGATCACCTCCCAGTGGGGGCTTTTCTTCATCGGGCTCGTGGTCGATACTGAGACCCACGTCATCCACGCCGTGGACTGCACCGCCACACTGGCGCTCACCGTCGAGTTCGTCCGAGAACTGCTGGTGGGGCGGTCTCTCCTGGAGGATGACGCCCTGGTGGAGTCGATCACCGACAGGTACCACGGGTCCTCGCAGAGGGCGCTCGCCGCCGCAGTGCGCAACGCCGCCGCGAAGTACCGCGACCTGGCGGCCGGCCCCTCCGCATAATTCGACAACCGCTCGCCGTCCGCCCGGAACCTCACAGAACCGGCCCCCGTCGGAAGCATCACGATCGCGCCTCGCCCGAGGTGCGGCTCGTCGATGCTTCCGATTTTTTCGTCCCGGGCGGCGGCCGCTCCCCGGAACGAGGAGACCACCGATGATCACCGACGGCCTGCTCATGCTCGGCGTCCTGCTGGGACTGTCGTGCGTGCTGATCGTGCTGGAGCGCACGACCGGCTGGAAGCTGTTCAGGTTCGTGCCCGGGATGGTGCTGATGTACCTGGTGTGCGCCGCGCTGAACTCCGTGGGCGTGTTCGGCCAGGACGACGCCACCCGGGAGCCGGTCGCCCAGGTGAAAGACGTCCTGCTGCCGGCGATGATCATGCTGTTCCTGTTCGGCTGCGACATCCGCAAGATCATCCGCCTCGGGCCGAAGCTGCTGCTGACCTATGCCGTCTCCGCCGCCTCGCTGTTCATCGGCATCGTCGTGGTGGTGACGATCTTCCAGGGCGCTCTGCACCCGGAGGCCTGGAAGGTGTTCGGGGCGCTCCTGGCCTCCTGGACCGGGGGCAGCGCGAACATGGTCGCCGTGCAGGACATCCTGCAGGCACCCGAGACGATCTTCGGCTACGCCCTGATCACCGACACGATCATGTACTCGGTGTGGCTGATGGCGATGTTCGCCGCGGTCGCCTCCTCGCCCCGCTTCAACCGGTGGACCAAGGCGGACACCTCGCACCTCGACGCCCACGCCGGCGCGTTCGAGGAGGACGAGCGCCCGATCACGGTCGCCTCGCTCGCCGTCGTCGTGTTCGGCTCGCTGTTCGTCTCGACGGTCGCCGGCTGGGTGGGTTCGCTGCTGCCCGAGCTGGGCACCGTCGTCAACGCCACCACCTGGACCATCCTCCTCGTCTCCCTGCTGGGCCTGGTCATCGCGGTGACGCCGCTGGGCAGGACGGCCGGCTCCACCGAGGTGGCCACGCTGATGCTGTTCGTGGTGATCGGGCAGATCGCCTCGGGATCGGACTTCTCCGCACTCACCCAGGCCCCGCTCTACCTGCTGATCGGGGCGCTGGTGCTGCTGGTGCACATCGTCATCATGCTGGTGTACGCGAAGATCGCGAAGGTCGAGCTGTTCTCGCTGGCCGTCGCCTCCACCGCGAACATCGGCGGCGTCGCCTCGGCGCCCGTCGTGGCCGCCGCCTACAACCGCCAGCTGGTGCCGGTCGGTGTGCTGATGGCCCTGATCGGCTCCTTCGCGGGCACCTTCCTCGGGCTCGGCGCCGCCCAGATCATGGCCGCCCTGTGAACGGCGAGGAGCTCATGGGACACGATCCGCTGACCGTCGTCGCGGTGCGCCACCACCGCCACCGGGCACCGCTGCGGCGGCCCTTCGTCACCGCGGCCCGCCGCACCGAGGCGGTCGAGTACGTGGTCGCCGAGGTCGAGCTGTCGGACGGCGCCGTCGGCCAGGGCTCGGCGGCCGAGACCGTCGCGGTCACCGGCGAATCCGCAGCGACGATCAGCGCGGCGCTGGCCGGCCCGCTGCGGACCGCGCTCGAGGGCGCGAGCGGGACGCTCGGTGAGCTCACCGCCCGCCTCACCGGAGCGCTCGACGGGGCGAGCAGCGCGAGAGCCGCCCTCGAGGTGGCGCTGCACGACGCCTGGGCGCGCAGTGCCGGCGCGCCCCTGGTGGAGCTGCTCGGCGGGCGCATCGAGGACGGGTTGATGAACGACATGACGATCTCGCTCGAGGAGCCCGAGGTGATGGCCGAGCACGCCCGGGCGGCCGTCGCCCGCGGCGAGCAGGTCCTGAAGATCAAGCTCGGCCGCGACATCGCGGAGGACCGTCGCCGCC
This sequence comes from Brachybacterium sp., assembly GCA_035301145.1. Classification (GTDB taxonomy): domain Bacteria; phylum Actinomycetota; class Actinomycetes; order Actinomycetales; family Dermabacteraceae; genus Brachybacterium. The sequence goes on from DATGUQ010000161.1 coordinate 2,680, forward strand.
TGGCCGCCGTGGTCGAGGCCGCGCCCGAGGTCCGGCTGCGGCTGGATGCCAACCAGGGGTGGAGCCCCGAGCAGGCGATCGAGATCATCACCGGCTTCACCCGGGACGGCCTGCCGATCGAGCTGGTCGAGCAGCCCGTCGCCGCCCGGAACATCGAGGGCCTGGCGCGGGTGGCGGCCGCCGTCGAGCTGCCGATCATGGCCGACGAGGCGGTGTGGACCGCCGAGGACGCCCGTCGGCTGGTCGACGCCGATGCCTGCGACCTGCTGAACATCAAGCTCGCCAAGACCGGCGGGATCCGCGGGGCGATGGAGATCGCGGATATCGCCCGGGAGGCGGGGAAGGACTGCATGGTCGGCGCCATGATGGAGCCCCGCATCTCGATCACCGCCGCCGCCCACCTGGCCATCGCCCATCCGGCGATCACGATGATCGACCTGGACCCGCCCGCCTGGTTCACCTCCGCGACGCCCCGCGGCGGCTTCACACAGGACGGCGCCTGGCTGCGCCTGTGCGGCGGGCCGGGCCTGGGGCTGGAGCTCCTCCCGGCCGGCGTCGACCCCGCCGCGCCGACCGCGTCAGCGAGCGGGGACGGAGGTGGACGATGAGCAGCGCGGCCGACCGCCCCGCCACCGGCTCGGGCCTCACCCCGGGCGCCCGGGCGCATGTGGCCGTCACCGCGACCACGCTGTGGGTGGAACCGGACACGGCCCGGCCCGGCGTCGACGACCCCTCGCTCACGAACCCCGTCGACCTCGACGCCTGGAACGCGAACATGCAGGAGACCGAGACCCGGCGCTGGCTGACCGGCGAGCTCGAGTCGCAGGCGGTGCTGGGCAGCGAGGTGATCGTCGACGAGATCGTCGGCGACTGGGCGCACATCGTG
>DATGUQ010000162.1:0-6917 GCA_035301145.1 Brachybacterium sp.
CCTCGCGCTCGGCACCGGGGCCGCCGCGGCGGCCCCGCCCACGCTCCGCCGCGGCGACCGGGGCGCCGGCGTGAAGAGCCTGCAGCAGGACCTCGCGAACCTCCGCTACTGGCTCGGCGCCGTCGACGGCTCCTTCGGCCATAACACCCAGCAGGCCGTCTACGCCCTGCAGAAGGCCGCGGGCCTCGCGAAGGACGGCGTCGTCGGCCCGAAGACGTACAGCGCGCTCTCCCGCGGCGTCCAGCCGAAGCGCCGCATCACCAGCGGCGTCGGCGTCGAGGTGGCGCTCGGATCGCAGCTGCTCATCGCCACCACGAAGGGCAGGCTCGCCTATATCTTCAACACCTCGACCGGCAGCGGCGAGCGCTACTACTCCGGCGGGCGCTGGAAGACGGCGACCACCCCGAAGGGCGACTTCCAGATGTACAGCCTGTACAGCAGCGGCTGGCAGAGCGGCCCGCTGGGCAACCTCTACCGGCCCGGCTACTACGATCGCGGCTGGGCGATCCACGGCTCGACCTCGATCCCCACCTATCCCGCCTCCCACGGCTGCTGCCGCATCTCCGTCGGGGCGACCGACATGCTGTGGAAGGCCTCCTGGTTCGTGAAGGGGCGCCGGGTGCTCATCTACTGAGCCGTCGCTGCGCCGGCCCGCCGCGCACCTCTTCACCAGCCCTGCACGAATCCCTCGCCGCCTCCCCGCCCGGCGGGCACGGCCCGGACCTGCTCACGCGATACGATCGGGGAGCGATGAGCCTCGCCCCCGGGCGCGGCTCCCGCACCTGTCAGCCACAGCGAGAGCGAAGGACCACCGTGGGGATCTTGGATCGGATCGAGCGCGGCCTCGATCGCGGCGTGACGCGCGTCTTCTCGCCCGGGCGCGGGCAGCTGAAGCCGCTCGACCTGGCACAGGGCCTCAAGCGCGAGTGCGACGACCAGATCCAGGTGCTCGACCGCACGCGCACGCTGGCCCCGAACGTCTTCTCCATCTACCTCCACTCCCAGGACTACGACCGCTTCAGCTCCTGGCAGGACACCCTGCTCGACGAGCTGCAGCGGGTGCTCATGGAGCACGCCGAGAAGCAGCGCTACATGTTCGTCGGCGGCGTCTCGGTGACGCTCGAGCGCGATGACGAGGTGCGCGCGGGCCGGTTCGAGACCGAGTCGCGCACCGAACGGGGCAGCGTCGCCCCCGCGACCGGTGCCGCGCAGGCGGGCTCCGGCGGCAACCCGATCGTCGAGATCGACGGTCAGCAGTACCTGCTGACCGGCCCGGTCACCGTGATCGGCCGCGGCGGCGACGCCGACATCATCCTCGAGGACACCGGGGTCTCGCGCCATCACCTCGAGCTGCGCACCGAGCCCGATGCGACCCTGGTCGCCACCGATCTCGGCTCCACCAACGGCACCTTCGTCGACGGGGAGCGGATCCGCACCCCCGTCGCCCTCCAGGACCGCTCCCTGCTGAAGATCGGCCGCACCCGGCTGACCGTGCTGCTCCCCACCGCCGGCCCGGCCACCTGGTGAGCGCCCGATGAGCGAACTGACGCTGGTCGCACTGCGCCTGGGCTTCGTGCTGGCGCTGTGGATCTTCGTGATCATCGTGGTGCTGGTGATGCGCAACGACCTCTTCGGCACCACGGTGGTCACCCGCTCCAGCCGCGACCCCCGCCGCGAGCAGCGCCCCGCCTCGGGACCGCCCGGGGCCGGCGCCGACGTCGACCCCGCACAGCTGCGCACGGACCCCGAGGTCACGCAGGCCGCGATGGTGGTCACGGCCGGTCCGCTGCGCGGCACCTCGCTGTCCCTGGGCTCCACCCCGATCCTCATCGGGCGCGCACCCGAGTGCACCCTGGTGCTCGACGACGACTACGCCTCCAACCGGCATGCCCGCGTCTTCCAGCGGGACGGCGAGTGGATGGTGGAGGATCTGGGCTCGACCAACGGCACCCTGGTGTCCGACCGCCGGATCGAGGGCGCCGTCCCCTTCCGCCCCGGCGCCCAGGTGCGGATCGGCCGCACCGCGATCGAACTGAGACGAGGTCCGCGATGAGCATCGCCCTGCGGTATGCCGCCCGGTCCGACGTCGGCCTCGTGCGGTCCAACAACCAGGACTCCGGCTACGCGGGCAGCCACCTGCTGGTGGTGGCCGACGGCATGGGCGGGCACGCCGGCGGCGATGTCGCCTCCTCCGTCGCGATCGGCCGCCTGGCGCAGCTCGACTCCGAGACCCCGGCCTCCGACATCGTGGCGACGCTCGAGGAGTCCGTGCTCGAGGCGAATCAGGAGATCCTGCGCCGTGCCCGGGACGAGCCGCAGCTGCGCGGACTGGGCACGACCATCACCGCCATGCTGCGCGCCGAGGGCAAGTTCGCCCTCGCCCACATCGGCGACTCCCGCGCCTATCTGCTCCGCGACGGCGAGACCACGCAGGTCACGAAGGACCACACCTTCGTCCAGCGCCTGCTGGACGAGGGCCGGCTCACCGAGGAGGAGGCCGAGCGCCACCCCCAGCGCTCCGTGCTGATGCGCGTGCTCGGCGACGTCGACGCCGATCCCGAACTGGACCTCTCGCTGCGCCCCGCGCATCCGGGGGACCGCTGGATGCTCTGCTCCGACGGTCTGTCGGGGCTGGTCTCGCTGGGCACCATCGATGCCGCCCTGACGGACTTCACCGATCCCGGGGAGTGCGCCGAGGAGCTGATCCAGCTCGCGCTCAAGGGCGGCGGACCGGACAACATCACCTGCATCGTCGCCGACGTGGTGGACCTCTCGACGCTCCCCAGGAGCGAGGAGGCCCCCTCCACCGCGCCGCAGATCGTCGGGTCGGCGGCACGCGACCGCCATGCCCCCACTGCCGCCTCCGGTCCGGCGGCGAAGGCCGCGGCCCTCACCCGCGAGGAGCCCGAGGCCCCCTACGAGGACGAGGACTTCTCCGAGGAGGAGCCCCCGCGCCGCAGCCCCTGGCCCGCACTGGTCGCGCTGATGCTCCTGATCGCCCTGCTCGGCGGGGTGCTGTGGGCCGGGTACGCCTGGTCGCAGCGGCAGTTCTACGTCGGCACCGACGGCACCAGCGTGGTGCTCTACCAGGGCCTGTCCCAGGACCTGGGCCCGATCTCGATGTCCGAACCGGTGGTGATCACCGACATCGCGCTGGAGGACCTGCCCGAGGTCACGCGCCAGCAGGTCCAGAACACCATCACCGCCTCCGATCGCGAGAGCGCCGAGAAGATCATCGACCGCCTCGAGCAGGTCTCCCTCTCGAACCGACCCCCGCCCGCGGTGTCCCCCGCGCCGTCCGACGGCGGCGGGGCCTCCGATGCCGGCGGGGCCTCCGATGCCGGGGCCGCGGCCGACGAGACCGCTGCGGAGGAGAGCGCCGCCGAGGGAGCGGACCCGCTGCCCTCGAGCACGGACGACACGGGGGCCTCCCCCGGCGAGGGCGAGGGGACGTAGTGGCCACGATCGTCTCCTACACCGCGCGGCCGCGCCGGCTCACGCAGGCGCTGCTGCTGATGTTCGCGGTGGTCGTCGGCGTGGGCGCCTATGCCCTGGTGGAGCTCGGCCGGTTCGACGAGCTGCCCGCGGGGATGCTGGAGTACGCGATCGGGGCGGCGGTGCTCGCGCTCGTCCTGCAGATCGCGGTGATGTGGCGCGCACCGTACGCGGATCCTGTGATCCTGCCGCTGGTGATGCTGCTGAACCTGCTGGGCATCGCGATGATCGAGTCGGTCCACTCGGCGAACGAGGTCTACGGGATCCGCACCTCGGCGAGCGCGGACCGGCAGATGCTGTGGGCCGTGCTGGGCGTGCTGCTGTGCGCGGCCGTGCTGGTGGCGCTGCGGGATCACCGCTGGCTGCGCCGCTACACCTGGATCAGCGCCGTGGTCGGTGCCGTGCTGCTGCTGCTCCCGCTCGCGCCGGTGATCGGCTCGGCCCGCAACGGCTCGAAGATCTGGATCAACCTCGCCGGGTACAGCTTCCAGCCGGCCGAGCTCGCGAAGATCGCCTTCGCCATCTTCTTCGCCGGCTACCTCGTCTCGCGGCGCGACACCCTCGCGCTCGCGGGCCCGAAGGTGCTGGGCATCCATCTGCCGCGCTGGTCCGACTTCGGCCCGATCCTGGTGGCCTGGGGCTTCGCCATGGCGGTGCTCGTGTTCCAGACGGACCTGGGCACCTCGCTGATGTTCTTCGGCCTGTTCGTGGCGATGCTGTACGTGGCCACCGACCGGCTGAGCTGGCTGGTGATCGGCGCGGTGATGTTCCTGCCGCCGGCGGTCTTCGCCGCCACCCAGATGGGGCACGTGCGCACCCGCATCACCTGCTGGCTGGACCCGCTCTCGAGCGAGAACTACTCCGCCTGCGAGCAGATCAGCCAGGGCCTGTTCGGCCTGGCCAACGGCGGTATCACCGGCGCCGGTCTCGGGGAGGGGCGGCCCGACGTGGTCCCGCATGCCGAGTCGGACTTCATCTTCGCCTCCTTCGCCGAGGAGCTCGGGATGGTCGGGGCCTTCGCGCTGCTGCTGCTGTACCTGCTGCTGGTCCAGCGCGCGCTGCGTGCCGCCGTCGGCATCTCCGACGGCTTCGGCACGCTGCTGGCCGGCGGTCTCGGCTTCGTGATGGCGCTGCAGGTCTTCGTCGTCGTCGGCGGTGTCACCCGGGTGATCCCGCTGACGGGTCTGACCCTGCCCTTCCTCGCCGCCGGCGGCAGCTCGCTGGTGTGCAACTGGATCATCGCCGGCATCCTGGTGCGTCTCTCGGACGCCGCGCGCCGACCGGCCGCCCGGCAGGTCCCGGGCGCGGGCGCGCCCGCCGGTCCGCACCCCGTCCAGGAGGTGGGCGCATGAACCGGCCGCTGCGCCACGTCTGGCTCGTGATCAGCGTGCTGTTCGTGCTGCTGTTCACCTCGACCACGTACTTCCAGGTGGTCGCCAAGGATCGCCTCAACGCCCACGGACAGAACGACCGCACCCTGTACAACGAGTACGGCCGCCATCGCGGCCCGATCGTCGTGGACGGCCATCCGGTCGCCGTCTCCGAGTCCTCCGACGACACCTACGGCTACCTGCGCACCTACGATCCCGGCGCGATGTACGCCCCGGTGACCGGCTACTACTCGGTGGTGTACGGCTTCACCGGGATCGAGCGCTCGCTGAACGACACCCTCTCCGGCGAGGCCGATGCGCTGTTCTATCACCGCATCTCCGACATCCTCTCCGGCCGGCAGGGGCGGGGGGCGACCGTCGAGCTGACCCTCGACTCCGAGGCCCAGGAGGCCGCCTGGGACGCGTTGGACGGCCGGCGCGGCGCCGCGGTCGCCCTGGATCCCGAGACCGGTGCGGTGCTGGCGATGGTCTCCGCCCCCAGCTTCGATCCCGACCGGCTGGCCTCCCACGACCGGGCCTCCGTGCGCGAGGCGTGGCAGGAGCTCAACGAGGACCCGGACCGTCCGCTGGCGAACCGGGCGATCGGCGGGGACCTCTACCCGCCCGGTTCCGCGTTCAAGCTCGTGGTCGCCTCCTCCGCGCTCGAGACCGGCCAGTACACGGCCGACTCGGAGATCCCCGGACCGGGCACCTGGCAGCTTCCGAACTCGTCCTCGGTGATGAACAACCACGCCGGCGGCGGCACCGAGCCCTGCGGACCCGACGACACCTCCACCCTGGCCGACGCACTGCGCCAGTCGTGCAACACCTCCTTCGCGCAGCTCGGCGTGGACCTCGGCGAGGAGCAGCTGCGCGAGACCGCCGAGGGCTTCGGCTTCGGTGAGCGCCTGGAGATCCCGCTGTCGGTGACGCCCTCGACGATCGGGCAGGACCTCGACGACGCGCAGCTGGCGACCACGTCGATCGGCCAGTACGAGACCCGGGTGACGCCGCTGCAGATGGCGATGGTGGCCGGGACCTTCGCCAACGACGGCGTGACCATGCAGCCGCAGCTGGTCCAGGCGGTGCGCACGAGCGACCTGTCCACGGTCGCCGAGCTCACCCCGAAGGAGGTCGGCCAGCCGCTCAGTGCGGCGAACGCCGCCCAGATGCGGAAGATGATGGTGGGTGTGGTCGAGGACGGCACCGGCACCGCCGCGGCGATCGACGGCGTCGAGGTGGGCGGCAAGACCGGCACCGCGCAATGGGGGGAGGACCGCACGGCCCACTCCTGGTTCGTGGGGTACGCACAGCAGGAGGACCGGAAGATCGCCGTGGCGGTCGTGGTCGAGGAAGGCGGATACGGCTCGCGCACCGCGGCGCCGATCGCCCAGGACGTGATGGAGGCGGTGATCCGGCCATGAGGACCGAACCGGGGCTCGTGATCGAAGGGCGCTACGAACTGACCTCGCTGATCGCCACCGGCGGGATGGGGCAGGTCTGGAAGGGCCGTGACCAGGAGCTGGACCGCGAGGTCGCGGTCAAGGTGCTGCGCGAGGAGTACGCGGGCGACGAGGGCTTCCTCAAGCGCTTCCGCGCCGAGGCCCGACACACCGCCGCCCTCTCGCACGACGGCATCGCCGCGCTGTACGACTACGGCGAGCTCGACGGCCGCGCCTACATCGTGATGGAGCTGTGCCCGGGCCGGCCGCTGTCCGACCTCATCGAGGAGAACCCCGGCGGGCTGCCGGAGAAGCGCGTGGTCACGCTGCTCATCGAACTCGCGCGCGCGCTGGACGCCGCGCACTCCAAGGGTGTCGTCCACCGTGACGTGAAGCCCGAGAACGTGCTGGTCGACGAGAAGAACGACTGGGCGATGAAGATCACCGACTTCGGGATCGCGCGCAGCAAGGACCAGGCGCGGCTGACCAAGACCGGGCTGGTGATGGGCACCGCCCAGTACCTCTCCCCCGAGCAGGCGATGGGCAAGCAGGCCACCTCGCTCTCGGACATCTACGCGCTCGGCATCGTGGGCTACGAGATGCTGAACGG
>DATGUQ010000163.1:0-25945 GCA_035301145.1 Brachybacterium sp.
AGCAGGGTGCGCATGCCGGAGCCGTCCAGCTGGAACACGCCGAGGGTGTCCCCCTTCTGCAGCAGCTCGTAGGTGGCCCGGTCGTCGAAGGGCAGCGTCTCGAGATCCGGGGGCGTCTTGCCGTTGCGCTCCATGTTCGCGACCGCGTCGGAGAGCACGGTGAGGTTGCGCAGCCCCAGGAAGTCCATCTTCAGCAGGCCCAGGGTCTCGAGGGTGGGGTACTCGAACTGGGTGATGATCTGGCCGTCGGAGGGACGGCGCATCATCGGCACGATGTCCACCAGAGGGTGGCTGGACATGATCACGGCGCAGGCGTGCACGCCCCAGCCGCGGGTGAGGCCCTCGACGCCCTTGGCGATCTCGACCACCTTCTGCACGTCGGGATCCTCGTCGTGGATGCGGCGGAACTCCCCCGCCTCGGCGTACCGCTTGTCCTCGGGGTCGAAGATCCCCTTGACGGAGATGTCCTTGCCCATCACGGTCGGCGGCAGCGCCTTGGAGAGGCGGTCTCCCATCGAGTACGGGTAGTCCAGCACGCGCGCGGCGTCCTTGAGCGAGTTCTTCGTCTTCATCACGCCGTAGGTGATGACCTGGGCGATGCGGTCGTCGCCGTACTTGCGCTCGACGTACTCGATGACCTCGCCGCGACGGCGGTCGTCGAAGTCGACGTCGAAGTCCGGCATGGAGACGCGGTCCGGGTTCAGGAACCGCTCGAACAGCAGCCCGTGCTCGAGCGGGTCGAGATCGGTGATCCGCATCGCGTAGGCGACCATCGAGCCGGCGCCCGAACCACGGCCCGGGCCCACCCGGATGCCCTGCTCCTTGGCCCACTTGATGTAGTCGGAGACCACCAGGAAGTAGCCGGGGAAGCCCATCTGGAGGATCACGGAGACCTCGTAGTCCGCACGCTCCTGCACCGCATCGGGGATGCCGGTGGGATAGCGGTACTCGAGGCCGCGCTGGACCTCCTTGACGAACCAGGACTCCTCGTCCTCCCCCGGCGGGGTGGGGAAGTGCGGCATGTAGTTCGCACCCTCGTCGGTGGTGCGGAACTCGACGTCGCACATCTCGGCGATACGCAGCGTGTTGTCGCAGGCCTCGGGCAGCTCGCGGAACAGCTCGCGCATCTGCTGCGCGGACTTCAGGAAGTAGCCCGAACCGCTGAACTTGAAGCGGTCGGGGTCGTTCAGGCGCGAGCCCGAGTTGATGCACAGCAGGACGTCCTGGATGGTGGCGTCCTGCTCGGTGACGTAGTGGAGGTCGTTGGTGGCCACCAGCGGCGCGCCGATCGCCCTGCCGACCTCGAGCAGGTCCTTGGTGACCCGCTTCTCGATCTCGAGCCCGTGGTCCATCAGCTCGATGAAGTAGTGGTCCTTGCCGAACATGTCCTGGTACTCGCCGGCGGCCTTGACCGCTTCGTCGAACTGGCCCAGGCGCAGGCGGGTCTGCACCTCACCGGAGGGGCAGCCGGAGGTGGCGATCAGGCCGTCCGCGTACCGGGAGAGGAGCTCGCGGTCCATGCGGGGCCACTTGCCCATCTGTCCCTCGAGCGAGGCGTAGGAGCCCAGGCGGAACAGGTTGTGCATCCCCGCGGTGGTGCGTGAGAGCAGCGTCAGGTGCGTGTAGGCACCGCGGGCGGAGACGTCGTCCCCGGCGAGCTGCTGCTCCCGTGTCCCCCACTGCTGGCGGGTGCGATCGTGACGGCTCGTCCCCGGCGTCACGTACGCCTCGATGCCGACGATCGGCTTGATGCCGGCGTTCTTCGCGGCCCGGTAGAACTCGTAGGCGCCGAAGAGGTAGCCGTGATCCGTGATGGCCACGGCCTTCTGGCCCTGGCGCACCGTCTCGTCGACGAGCCTGTCGATCTTCGAGGCCCCGTCCAGCAGCGAGTAGTCGGTGTGGACGTGGAGGTGGACGAAGTCGTCGGGATCCGCGGCAGCCATGCCCTCCAGACTAGCCCCGCGGGACTCGTCCCCGGTGCTCAGGAAGGGGTCGGAGAGGTCACCTCGGCGCGTCCGGCGTGTCGGTGCCGCGGGCCCCCGCCGGCGGCACCGACACGGGTTCAGGCGCTCGTGGCGAGGACCTCCAGCTCGGCCAGGTCGATCCCCTCGGCGGGCCCCTCGAGGTGGAGCCGCACGGCGCTCACGGGCGGGTGCGCCTCGAGCAGCAGCGGCACGGTCTGTCGGGGCCAGGCGAACCTCACCTCGGACCGGGGACGCAGGGTCACCCAGGTCCCGTCGGCCGTCCGTCCGCTGACCGTCACCGCGCTCGGGTCCCGATGCCGTGCCTGCCCGGAGGTGAGGGTGAGGAAGCGGGCGCTCACGGCCTCGCGGAGGTCCACCACGAGGCTGATCCCGGGGGTCTCCCCGTCCGAGGGGACCAGGTGCTCGACGGTCGTCGAGGTGTCGTCGACCAACGAGGCCAGCGGCGCGGTCCCGGCCTGGGCGTCCTCGGGGCCGCCCTCGATGCGCACGGCGCGGGCGACGTCGACGAGCGGCCGCGGCGCCTCGCCGGGCGCCGTGACCGACGGTGCCGGTCCGACGCCGGGCCGGGAGCCGTCCGCCGGGCGGGCATCGGCCATCGTGAACTCGAGGGTCGCCCCCGCGAGGTCGGCGTGGGCGATCGACGACGTCCCGATCGTGCGACGCCCGCCGTCGGTCACGAGCGCCACGGAGTCGACGTACACCGACTCCGGGGTCCAGTCGCGGGCGTGCACCTCGAAGCCCTCGGCGCCGAGCGGTCGCACGTGCGCACGCTCGTACAGCGGCGAGCCGAGCGCCCACTCCGGGCTGCCCACACGCAGCGGGTGGAGCCCGAGCGCATTGAGGACGTACCAGGCGGACATCTCGCCGTTGTCCTCGTCACCGGGGTAGCCCTGGCCGATCTGCTCGCCCACGAACAGGCGGCGGAGCACCTCGTGCACGATCGCCTCCGTGCTGTGCCGGTCCTGCGCGTACGCGTACATGTGGGCGATGTGGTGGGCGGGCTGGTTCGAGAATCCGTACTGGCCCATGCGCACGGCGCGCGCCTCGCGCATCTCGTGGATCACGCCTGGGTACGTCCCGGGTCTGTCCCCCGTCTCCGGGAGGGCGAAGAACGCATCGAGCTTCGACCGGAGCCCTTCGGGGCCGCCATGGAGCCAGCTGAGTCCTGCGGGATCGTGGGCGACGTGGAAGGCGAAGTTCCAGCCGTTCGTCTCCGTGTAGTCCCCGCCCCAGACGAAGGGGTCGAAGTCCTCAGGAGCGACCGCGAACGGGCCCTCGAGGGTGCGGCCCTGGAAGAATCCGATGTCCGGGTCGAACAGATGGACGTAGTTGAGGCAGCGGGCTCGCAGATAGGCGGCCTCCTCGCGCAGGCGGGAGGCGTCCGCGTCGGGCAGCCGGCCCTGCTCCGCCAGGTCCGCGAGGGCCGATGCCTGCGCGGCCAGCGCATGGTCGTTGATGTACCCCTCGAGCGCCCAGGAGACGGACTCGTCGACCGAGGAGTCCACGTAGCCGGTGAAGACGGAGGTGTCCATGCCCTTGCGACCGACCGCCGGATCGGGCGGGGCCACGGTCGCGTTCTTCAACCCCGCCTCGTAGGTGCCGAGCGGATCCACGAGCGGGACGCCGCGCAGCTGGGCATCGGCGAAGGCGACGTCGCTGCTGGTGCCGGTCATGAGGTCGGCGTAGCCGGGTGAGGACCAGCGAGCGACCCATCCGCCCTCGCGGTACTGCTGGATGAATCCCTCGATCATCTCGGCTGCGAGCTGCGGGTACAGGAGCGAGAGGGCCGGCCAGACGGTGCGGTACGTGTCCCAGAACCCGTTGTTCACGTAGCTGAGGCCGGCGCGCACCTGGGCGCCCGTCTCGGTCGGGGTCGACTCCTCCATGGGCAGCACCGAGCTGGCATGGATCCAGCGCGGCTGCTCGGCGGTGCCCGCGTTCTCGTGCGCCGAGTTCGGGTAGAGGTTCATCCGGTAGAGGCATCCGTACAGCGTGCGACGCTGATGCGGGGTCGCGCCCTCGACCTCGATCACGCCGAGGCGCTCGGTCCACACGGTGCGGGCCGCCTCGAGGGTGCGCTCCCAGAGCGCTGCCGAGCTCTCGCCGGCACCGCCCGCGCTCAGCTCGAGCTCGAGGTTCCGCTTCGCCTGCTCCACGCCGATGAACGACGTCGCGATGCGGACGGTGAGCCGCCCGCCCCGCAGATCGCCGCAGCGGAACGTGAGAGCACGGGAGGCCGGGCCCCCTCCGCGGGGCCGGTCCCATCCCAGCGCGGGCGCGTCCGGCACGGCCACGACGAACATCCGGACCCGGCCGTTGTCCGCACCGTTGTCGACCCACCCGGTCACGGCCTCGCCGTCCCAGGTCAGGCCGAAGTCGTCATCGATCGAGTCCAGGACGAGATGGAGGCGGGTGTCGGGACCGACGCTCGTGCCGGGGACGCCGTCCGTCCGCGGTGTCACGGCCAGGAGGCCGCCGTGGTCGGTGGGCGTGAGCTCGAGCCGCATGGCGTCGCCGAGCGTGACCGAGTACAGGTCCGGGCGTGCCAGCTCCTCCGCGTGGTCGAAGGGAAGTGCGCGCTCGCGGGGATCGCCGAGGGCCTCGGCACCGAGCCCGGGCATGAAGCAGAGCTGGTCGCGATCCCCCATCCACGGGCTCGGCTGGTGCGAGATCCCGATGCCCTGCAGGCGCGGCCGCGTCTGTCCCTCCTCCCCGGCGTGGTACTCGTACGGCCAGCGGTCCGAACGTGCGTCCGTCACCGGCGTCCACATGCAGAAGCCGTTCGGCCACGACGTCAGCGGGGCGTTGTTCCCGCGCGAGAAGTCACCGGAGGAATGCGTTCCGCGGCGCGTGTCGACCCAGTCGAGCCAGGAGTCCTCCGCGGGAAGGGGCTCCGCCTTCTCGACGAACGGCCCGTCGACCCACAGCGATGTCGCGGACGCCTGCCCCGGGCCCGCCGTGTCCCTGGGCGGGTCGAAACGCGCCTCCTCTGCCAGTGCGGCACCGTCCCGCACCCAGCTGCAGACGACCTCGAACGACTCGATCTCCTGGCCGATGCACGCGGAGAGATCGCATTCGATGTGGTTCCACTGGTCGACGAACAGCATCTTCGAAGCGCCCTGCGCCAGGGCCGTGAGGCGGGTCCCGTACTGATCGTGCACGAGGTGGTCGCTCAGGCGGGTCCCGTCCCGGAACAGCAGATCGGGCGCGACGAATGTCGAGTCGTACGTCCCCTGGTCCCCTTCTTCGGGGAAGAGATGGACGGTGAGCCGGTCCCCGGGCTCGATGCGGCGGCCGGCGAGATCGGTCACGCGCCGGCGGCTCTCCTGCGCCGCCGGCGCTTCCGTGGTGTCCGGCCCCGGCGGCTCGAAGGTCACGTGGTGGCAGGACTCGGAGACGAGCCCCACCCCTGCACGGTTGGTGAGCCCCGCGCGGGGGCCGTCGGTGGCGGAGTTCGTCATGCGTCCTCGCTTCCGTGAGTTCTCATGGGATACGACCGGGTGCGGGGTCGGAGATGGGCGCTGCGCACCCGGGATGATGCGCTCAGCCCTTGACCGCGCCGTCCTCGACGCCCTGGAAGAAGAACTTCTGGAAGACCGCGAAGAACACGATGATCGGGACCAGCGCGATCATGGTGCCGGCGGCGACCACGCGCGGGTCCGAGCCGAAGTTCGAGTTCAGGTACTCCATGCCGACGGTGAGGGTGTACTTCGCCGGGTCGGACAGGACCACGAGCGGCCACAGGAAGTCGTCCCAGCCGCCGATGAACGCGAAGATCGCCACGACGCTCGCCATGCCCCTCACGCTCGGCCAGACGATGGAGCGCAGCACCTGCCAGGTGCCCGCGCCGTCGAGCACGGCCGCCTCGAGCAGCTCCTGCGGGATGGCACGGCACGCCGCGGTCAGCAGCAGCACGTTGATGGCGCCGACGAGGCCCGGCACGATCACGCCGCCCAGGCTGTCGGCCAACCCCAGAGACCTGATCGTGAGGAACTGGCTCATGATCGTGACCTCGCCGGGCAGCAGCAGGGTCACCAGCAGGATGCCCATCGCGATCTTCTTGCCGCGGAACCGCAGGCAGCCCAGCGCGTAGCCCGCCATGGTCCCCAGGACGACGTTGCCGATCGCGAGGGTGACGGCGACGATCAGCGAATGCCAGGCGTAGTTGAGGATCGGGATCGTCGAGGCGACGGTGGTGTAGTTCTCGAACGTCCCGTCGGACGGGATCAGCGACGGCGGGAACGAGTAGATGTCGTCCATCGGTCCCTTGAGGGAGGTGGACAGCTGCCACACGAAGGGGCCGATGGCGAGCACGAGCACCGCGGCCAGCAGCACGTAGCGCAGGATCAGGCCGGCGAGCGTGGGCTTGCCGAAGCCGCCCGCTCCCTTCGTGCGGTACGGGCGCTCGCGGCGGCGGGCCACCGGGGCGGTACGGCGCTGCGTCTCGGCCGTGGTCTGCGCCGAGGGGCTCTCCTGGACGTAGGTGCTCATGCGTCCTCCTTCGCGATCGCGGCGTCACCGCGATTGTTGAGGTAGGCGACCAGCAGCAGGGGGCCGATGGTCACGACGAACAGGGCCACGCTGAGCGCGGAGGAGTAGCCGAGGCGCCCCTGGAGCCCGCTGCCCGTCTGCTGGACCAGCATGACCAGGCTCATGGCGTCGCCGCCGGGGCCTCCCGAGCCCTCCGAGAGCACGTACAGCTCGGTGAACACGCGCATCGCCGCCACCGTCACCATCGCGCTGACCAGGAACATCGCTCCCTTCACGCCGGGGACGGTGATGGTCCAGAAGCGGCGGAGGGCTCCGGCGCCGTCCATCGCGGCCGCCTCGTGGAGGGAGCTGCCCACGTTCCCGAGCGCCGCGAGGTACACGACCATGTAGTAGCCCAGGCCCTTCCAGACCGTCAGCAGGATCGCGGTGAGGGTGATGCCCCAGCGGCTGGCGAGGAAGGGGAGCGGCTGGTCGATGAGCCCCACGAACGCGAGCGCCTCGTTGACGACGCCGCGCGAGTCGAACAGCCAGGTGAAGATCAGGCCGACCACCACCACGGAGGCGATCACCGGGAAGTAGAACGTGGTGCGGAATGCGCTGATGAAGGGGATCTGCTTCTCGACGAGGATCGCGAGCACGAGCGGCAGGAAGGTCAGCAGCGGCACACACAGGACCGCGTACACCAGGCTCGTCAGCAGGGCGTTCCAGAACCGTGAGTCCTGGAGGAGGGTCGCGTAGTTCTCGAGGCCGATGAAGCCGCCGCCCGCGAGGGGGCGCGCATCGGTGAAGGAGAGCACGACGGTGTTGATGAACGGCCAGAGCGCGAAGACGCACACCCAGATCAGGGCGGGCCCCGCGAGCAGCCAGGGGATGTGGGCACGATAGGCGCGCATATGCCTCAGACTTCGTCGGATCGGTGGTGGAGGGGGACGGTCACGAGCGGGCGGGCGCTACTGGAGGTTGAGGTTGCCGTACTCGACGGCTTCCTCGAGCGCCTGGCGCGGGGTGATGTCCCCGGTCATGGCCCGCGAGATGAGCTGGGTGAGGTTGGTCCTCATGTCGGGTGTCCACAGCGGGTTCGACAGGACCTCGGCGGTCTCCATCGAGGTCGCGGCGATCTGCACGGACTGCGCGAGCAGCTCGCTGCCGTCCTGGACCGCGTAGCGGGACGGGTCCGCGGCGGCCGCCTGGGTGCCGGGCACGAAGCCGGGCGCGAGCTTCGCGAAGCCGATCTGGTACTCGTCGGAGGTGAGGAACCGGCCGAAGGCCAGCGCAGTGGCGAGGTTCCGTGAGGTCGACGCGATGGAGACGCCCTGCCCGTACAGCGGCGGGGTCCCGAGCCGCTCGGAGACCGCGGTGGTCTCCATCAGGCTCGGCGCCTGGTTCGCCAGATCGCTCGCGAAGGTCGAGGTGGCCGTGGTCCACAGCGCCTTGTCCTGGATGAACAGCTCGGTGTTGCCCGTCTCGGCACCGGAGAGCACCTCGGGGGGCATCGCCCCGGACTGGTACAGCTCGGAGTACCCGGTCAGGAGCTCCACGTTCTCGTCGGTCGCGAACGTGAACGCGTCGCCCTCGCTGGTGATCGGGATGTCCGGCATGTTGGAGACGACGGGGTTGCGCCCGCCGGCCTCGTGCACCGCGCGAGCGACCTCGAACAGCTCGTCCATGGTGGTCGGCAGGGAGGAGGCATCGACCCCGACCTCGGCGAGCCCGGCGAGGTTCCACCAGTTCATGTCGGTGCCCAGGTACCACGGCAGGCCGAAGGTGCCCTCGACCTGGTCGTAGCGGAACGATTCCACGGCGCCGACGACGTACTCCTGCTCGAGATCGTCCTGGACCGCTCCGACGTCCAACAGCAGCCCCGCCCGTGCGAGGGCGAAGGCGATGTCGGGCGCGAGGTTGATGACGTCGGGCAGCGAGTCGGAGTTCGCCTGGGCGAGGAGCTTGTCCTCGTACCCCTCGGGCGGCTGGTCCATCCAGTGCACCCGGGTGCCCGGGTGCTCGGCCTCGAAGTCGGCGATGACCTGCTCGAAGAACGGGGTGAAGGTCTCGTTCTTCAGGGACCAGGTCTGGAAGACGATCTCTCCGCCGACATCGCCGTCGGCGGCCTCCTCGACGATGTCGGCCGATGGTCTGCCGGTGGGTCGCAGTCCGCAGCCGGCGAGGGCGAGCGCGGTGAGCCCGCCTCCTCCGGCGACGAGCGCGGTGCGGCGCGTCGCTCTCATGTGCAGGTCCTCCTGGGAGAGACGCTGCCGGGCAGCCCGGAGGGGGCGGCCCGGCAGCGGGTGGAAGGGTCAAGCGGTGCCGCAGGATGCGGCGGTCGTGCCGGGGGCCGAGGGGTCAGAAGGTCGCGCGGACCGTCGTGATCTCGAAGGGCTTGAGGGTGAGGGCGAGGCCGTCGCCCTCGACGGATGCTGCGCGGTGCCCGAGCGGGGCTCCCTCCGTCAGCGGGCGCTCGAGCAGGTCGACCACCGTCAGCGAGCGGGCGCCGGGCACCTCGAGGGAGGTCTCCGCGCGGCGGCCCTCCGACTCGTACAGGCGCACGATCACGTCGCCCGAGCGGTCCTCGGCGAGCTTGAGCGTCTGGATGCGGGCGCTCGACCCCTCGGCGAGGGAGGCCAGGGGCGCGAGCTCCTCGCCGCGCTCGAGGGTGCGGGCGGCCTGGTTCAGGCCCTCGCCCATGTCGATCGCCTCGGCCACGCCGGCATCCGGCCGGATCGCATAGCGCAGCGTGTACTGTCCCTCCTCCGCGAGCGGGTCGGGGAACTCGGCCGCGCGCAGCACGGTCGCACGGACCACGGTGGTGGTGCCGCCGTCGTCCTCGCGCAGCACGCGGCGCACGTCGTGCCCGTAGGAGGAGTCGTTGGCCAGCGCGATGCCGTAGTCCGACTCCGCGACCCGCACCCAGCGGTGGGCGCAGGTCTCGAACCGTCCGAAGTCCTCGTTGGTGTTCACGGGGATCGGCCGGTCGATGTGCCCGAACTGGATCTCGCTGCTCATCACCGCGGCGCGGACGTCCAGCGGGAAGGCCAGCTTGAGCACCTTCTTGCGCTCGTGCCAGTCGACGTCGAGGTCGATGCCGAGCGCCTCGGCCCCGGGCGCCACCGTGTAGGTGACCGTGATGCGCGAGCCGGTCCCGACCGAGGGCATCCCCTCGTGGGGCCGCTCGGCGGCGCCCTCCTCGCGGGTGCGGTACGAGACCGCGATGCGGACCGTGCCGTCCTCGTCGCGCGTGACCTCGGGCGCGCCCTGTGCGTCCAGGTCGCGGTGGACGTGGCGGTAGAACTCGTCGATGTCCCAGGAGTCCCAGGCGTTCGGTGCGTCGCGGTGCATCTGCAGCAGGGCACCGGCGGCTCCCGGTGCGATGGCCTCGCGGCCCTCGGAGCCGGCGCGCAGCGAGGTGAGCAGGCCGCGGTCGTCGATCTCGACATGGAGGCCGGCGGTGGTGACGGTGATCGCGCCGCCGGTCTCCTGCACCGTGGGGGCCTCGCCGCGGCCGGCGGCGGCGGAGATCCCCAGCGGTGCCACGCCCCGGCGCGGCCGGGCCGCGGAGTTCGCGCACGCGGTCGTGCCCGAGTCGTCGCCGAGCGCCTCGAGCGCGGCGGCCACCAGGGCCTCGCCCCGCTCGGTGATGTGGTCGTAGGACTGCTCCGTCTCGCGGTGCACCCACGCGATCGACGAGCCCGGCAGGATGTCGTGGAACTGCAGCAGCAGCAGCTTGTCCCAGAGGGAGTCGATCTCCTCGTAGGGGTACTCGAAGCCGTCGACCAGGCGGGCCGCGGTCGCACTCCACAGCTCCACGTCGTGCATGAGCGCCTCGGTGCGGCGGTTGCCCTGCTTGCCGTGGATCTGGGAGGAGTAGGTGCCGCGGTGCAACTCGAGGTAGAGCTCGCCGTTCCACACGGGCGGCTCGGCATAGTCCTCGCGGGCACGGTCGAAGAAGTCACGCGATGTGGACCACTCGACCTTGGGCGCGCCGTCGAGGTCCGCGAAGCGCTCCTGCGAGGCGAGCATCTCGCGGGTGGGGCCGCCGCCGCCGTCGCCCCAGCCGGTCGGGGTGAGACCGATGTGGCTGGCGCCCTTGTCCTTGAAGTTCTCCTCGAAGTACGCGAGCTCCGAGGCGGTGAGCTGGCCGTTGTACGCGTCGATCGGCGGGAAGTGCGTGAACTGGGTGGTGCCGTCGATCCCCTCCCACTGGAAGGTGTGGTGGGGGAAGGTCGAGTACTGGTTCCAGGACACCTTCTGGGTGAGGAAGGAGTCGTTCCCGGCGAGCGCGCAGATCTGCGGCAGCGCGGCGGAGTAGCCGAAGGAGTCGGGCAGCCAGGTCTCCTTGGTCTCGAAGCCGAACTCCTCGAGGAAGAACTTCTTGCCGTGGAGGAACTGCCGGGCCATCGCCTCGGAGCCGGGCATGTTCGTGTCCGATTCGACCCACATGCCGCCCACGGGCACGAAACGGCCGGCCGCGACGTGCTCGCTGAGGCGGCGGAACAGGCCGGGGTACTCGTCGCGGATCCACTGGAACTGCTGGGCCGAGGAGCAGGAGAAGACCAGCTGCGGGTAGCGCTCGAGCAGCCAGCAGACGTTGGAGAACGTGCGGGCGCACTTGCGCTTGGTCTCCCGCACGGGCCACAGCCACGCGGAGTCGATGTGGGCATGGCCGGTCGCGATGACCGTCAGCGCCGAGGCGTTGGCCGGGGCCTCGAGCACGCCGCGCAGCTTCTCGCGGGCGGCCGGCGCGGTGGCGTGGAGGTCGTCGGGGTCCGCGGCGTCCAGCGCCTCGCCGAGCGCACGGAGGATGTCGAACCGCCGCGCGGACTGCTCGGGCAGGGTGTGCATCAGGCCGTTGAGCGCGACCACGTCCTGCTCGAGCTCCCAGACGCTCGTCGAGCGCCAGGCCAGGCGCAGCGTGGTGAGGTCGTAGATCGGGTCCTCACCGGCGGTCGCCTTGTCGCCGAGCGCGGTCGGGGCGAAGGTCCAGTCGCCGGGCACGTTGGGGTTCGCGGCGCACTCGAGGTACAGGTCGACCTCCTGGCCGGCCTCGAGGGTGAGGTACTGGTTGTAGGGGTTGATCGCCTTGACGGTCTCGCCCTCGGGGGTCCAGATCAGCGCTTCGGCCTGGAAGCCGGGCATGTTCGTGAAGGACAGGTCGAGCTGCAGCTCGATGTCGCGGTCCGCGCCGGTGGTCCAGGAGGCGGGCACCTGGCCGGTGACGTGCAGCCAGAGCGTGGACCAGGGACGGCCCCAGCGGTCGCCGACGGAGACCGGGGTGTAGGTCTGGCGGCGGGCCTCCTCGAAGGGGACCGGCTCGTCCGGCACCTCCCAGGCCTCGATGGTCAGCGGCGCGGTGGCCAGGTGGCGGCGGGCCGGCAGCTGCTCGCGGAGGAACCGGCGGACCCGGTCCTCGCTGGTGGGACGGTTGTCATGCATGGGAACTCCTCGGAGGGGGACGATGTCCGGTCTGGGGCCTCAGCGGCCGATGACGGGGCTGGCGCTGTGGTCGACGGCGTGCAGATCCGAGGTGTCGCCCGTGCCGGCCGCCAGGGGGCGCACGGCACCGGCGAGGGCGTCCTCGATCCAGCGGGTGAAGATCTCGCCGCGGGGCGAGAGGACGGAACGGTTGCTGCCGTCGGGGTCGAGTCCGTCGATCTGCAGCGGCTCCACCGCGGCGGACGGCTCCGGTGCGGGATCCGTCCCGTTCCCGGCCGACCGTTCGCGGGCGATCTGCGAGATCGCCTCGCCGATCGGCTTGACGGCGCCGTGCTCGTCGAACAGGCCCAGGGTGTACTCGACCTCGGGGAAGTCGGCGAGCTCGCGGCTGACGTCGTGGGAGCACCACCAGGTCACGGCCTCCACCGCGGGGTGGCGCAGGACGCTGCGGATGCTGGTGTCCGCGAAGCCGGCGGCGTCCTCGGCGCTGACCCAGGGAGTCGGGGCGCCGATCTCCTGCAGCCAGATCCGCCGGTCGGCCGGTGCGTCGAGCATCCGCTGCCAGAGGGCGGCGACCTCGATCAGGTACCGGCCGAAGAGGCCGAGTCCCGGATGGCCGGCGCCCAGCTGCTGGCCCGCGCCGGTGAACACCCAGGAGTGCACGGTGGTCGAGGCGCCCAGGGTCACCGCGTCGGCGGGTGTGAAGGGGTGGTCGTCCTTGAACCAGAGGCAGTCGTCGAAGCTGTGGTGGTTGCGCCGCCCGGGCAGGGCCGCGTCGACGGTCGCGATGAGGTCCCGCGTCCACGCGGTGGCCTCCGCGTCGGTCACCGGGTGCGGATCGGGATGGTAGGAGACCGCGAACTGCCCGATCTCGTTGCCGAGCGTCATGCCGGTGACGTGGGGGCGGTCGGCGAGCTCGGCGCCGAGCACCCGGGCCAGCTCGTGCTGGGCGGCGACCACGTCGGCGTCGGTGAAGATGTTGCGCCGGTGCCAGGTCGAGACCCAGGAGGGCAGGAAGTCGTAGCTGGACAGGTGGCCCTGGAGCAGGTCGACGGAGATGTCCAGGCCGTGCTGCCCGGCGAGGTCCACCACCGTCAGCACGTCGTCGACCGCGGCGCTGGAGATCGCCGTGCGGTTGGGCTGCAGCACCGGCCACAGCGGGAAGATCCGCACATGGTCGAGGCCGAGGTCGGCGATCTGCGCGAGATCCTCGCCGACCGCGGAGGGATCCAGATCGCTCCAGGAATGGAACCACCCCTTGCGCGGGGTGTAGTTGGCGCCGAGGGCGGCGGGCGACATGACTGACCACCTTGCTGGGGACGGGTTGGAGGGGGAGGCCGACCGGCGTGGTGCGGTCGGCGGCGGACGCTCGATCCTTAAGCGGTTTAGAAAGCGTACCATCGAAGGATGCGCCGCCGTCCGACCATCTTCGACATCGCCCGGGAGTGCGGTGTCTCCACGACGGCCGTCTCGTTCGCCCTCAACGGGAAGCCGGGCATCTCGACCGCGACACGGGAGAGGATCCTCACCACCGCGCGGGAGCTGGGCTGGACGGCCAACGTCGCCGCCCGCGCGCTGTCGACCTCTCACGTCAACGCCATCGGCCTGGTCATCACCGCTCCTCTGACAGCGCTGTCACGTGACACGTTCTACCTCCAGCTGATCGCCGGCATCGAGCAGGAGCTGGCCGACACCCCCGTCGCCCTCGTCCTGAAGATCGTCGATTCGCTCGAGGACGAGCTCACGGCGCTGCGGACCTGGGTCGCGGAGAACCGAGTCGGCGCCGTGATCCTGGTCAACCCCCGGATCGACGACCCGCGGCCGGAGGCGGTGGCCGCGCTGGGCGTGCGCGCCGTCTTCCTGGGCGACCCGCAGGGCCGCCCCGAGGCCTCGTTCGTCTTCGTCGACGACGCCGCCACCATGGCGGGCCTGGTGCAGGACGTCGCCGCCCTGGGCTACAGCTCCCTCGCCTATCTGCACATCACCAGCACCTACAAGCATTCCCAGGCACGCCTGGATGCGCTCGGCGGGGCTGCGGCAGAGGGCATCGACGTCCGCGCGATCCTGCCCGTCACCGGAGCGGATGACGACGCGACGAAGCGCGCCGTCCACGCCCACATCGACCATCTCGCCGCCGTGGGGCTCCCCGATCTGCTGATGTGTGAGGACGAGTCGCTCACCCTGGCTGCGCTGGACCGGCTGGAGCACCACGGGCTGCGCGTGCCGGACGACATCGGCCTGATGTCCTGGGAGAGCACGCCCGGACTCGAGCGCCGCTCCCCCACCATCTCGTCCCTCGACCGCGATCCGATGGTCCTGGGCGCCGCCGCGGTCGAGGTGCTGCGCGAACTGCGCCGAGACCCGACCCCGACCCGCCGGGTGATCGAGCCTCCGCGCCTGGTGGTGCGCGACTCACTGCGCAGGACGTCCCGTGCGGCCGTGGCCGGCACGGTCGGGCCCGGCGCCGATGCCGCGCTCTGAGGCAGCCCGTCCCCGCACCGAGGCCGGGGCCTGCGGCCGACGGTCCGGTCGATCGCGGCCTCCGGCACCGCGCTCAGAGCGCGTCGTCCTCCGCCTCCTGCTCGCGGCGCGTGTCGGCCAGCAGGGTGTTCATGTAGTCGTGGACGTCCTCGAAGCTGAGCGAGCGCTCGTCGCGGCGGGGCGGGATCCCGCCCACGAAGGCGCCGCCGTGCCAGGCCATCGAGCTGTCCGGCAGGGACGGGTCGTCGTCCCTCCACAGGTCCAGCGGGATGGAATGGGCGGCGAGGTCGCGAGCGATCTCCTCGGCCTGCGCGGCGCTGCCGGAGCGCTGCAGCACGGAGACCAGCAGCGACTGGGCCGCCCAGGCGAGAGCGTCGTCCGCGGTGTCCTCGCCGGGGTCGATCGCCTCCTGCACCAGCGCGAGATAGCTCGCGGCGAGCTCGTCCGCACCGTCCTCGTAGTGGTCCTTCGCGACCCGCAGCGCGACGCGCGGCACCAGGTCACGGGCATCCCACAGCACCGCGGCGCCCACCAGCGCCATCCCCACGCCGGTCGGGAAGTCCGGGTCCAGAGCGAGCGCGGTGGAAGGGGCGCGGCCGGCCCGCCGCTCGTCGTCGGCGACCAGGAACTCCTCGACCGAGCGAGCGATCGCTTCGCGCGCCCGTTCGTCGTCGTGCAGGACGGTCTCCGCCTGCGCCGGGTCCACGCCCAGCCGCCGCGCGACCCGCGCGAAGGGGAAGTCGGGGCGGGCCAGGGCCTGGCGGCGGGTCGGCGCCAGCGCGCCGGAGGTCTGCTCTTCGCTCATGCCCATGACGCTACCGCCTGCCAGACTGTGCCTGTGTCGAGCAGTCCTGTGATCCGCCTGCGTCCCCTGCACCCCGACGACGCCGGGACCATCGCCGGGTGGGCGGCGGACCCGGTCTTCGTCGCGCACGCGGGGTGGAGCCCCGACCTCGAGCGCTCGACGATGTACGAGTTCTGGCACGGCATGGCGATCGCGCCTCCTCGTGAGCTGGTGCGCCTCGTGGCGACGCTCGAGGGAGAGATCGTCGGCTACGCGGACCTCCACGGCGCCGATACGTCCGAGAGGGAGCTGGGCTACGCGGTCGGACCGAGCGCACGGTGGGGGCAGGGGCTCGGCACGGCTGTCGCCCGAGCGGGGCTCCGCCACGGATTCGACGAGCTGGGGCTCGAAGAGATCTGGGCGGAGGCGCCTCCGGCGAACACCGCCTCGGTGCGGATCCTCGAACGGCTCGGCATGCGCCGCACCGGCACCGGGGAGGAGGACGAGTTCCTCGGCGAGCGCACCCGCTGTGCGCAGTACCGGATCACGCGCCGGGACCATGCGCGGCTCAGCGGCCCCGCAGCGCCTCCAGCGCCTGCGCGAGGTCCGAAGGGTACTGCGAGGTATAGGTGACCTCGCGCCCGGTCGCGGGGTGGACGAACGTCAGCTCCATCGCGTGCAGCCACTGGCGGATCAGCCCCACCCGCTCGGCGAGCGTCGGGTCCGCGCCGTAGAGCGGGTCGCCCACCAGCGGATGGTGCAGCGCGGACATGTGCACGCGGATCTGGTGGGTGCGGCCGGTCTCGAGCCCGATCCTCAGCAGCGTCGCCCCCTGCAGCTCCTCGAGGGTCTCGTAGTGGGTGACCGAGTGCTTGCCGTCCTCGCGCACCGCGAACTTGTAGTCGTGGTGCGGAAAACGGCCGATCGGGGCCTCGATCGTGCCGCGCGGCTGATCGGGAGCGCCCTGGCAGACGGCATGGTAGACCTTGCCGACCTCTCGGGCGCGGAAGGCGTCCTTCAACGTGGTGTAGGCGCGTTCGGTGCGGGCGACGACCATCAGCCCGCTGGTGCCCACGTCCAGGCGGCTGACGATCCCCTGTCGCTCCGGGTCACCGGAGGTGCGGATGCCGACGCCCGCGGCGGCGAGGTGCCCGAGCACGGTGGGCCCGGTCCATCCGGCGCTGGGATGCGCGGCGACGCCGACGGGCTTGTCGATCACGACGATGTCGTCGTCCTGGTGGATCAGGCTCATGCCCGCGGCGATCTGCGGACGCACCTCGACCGCGGGCTTCTCCTCGGGCAGCTCGACATGCACCATCACCCCGGGCTCGAGCCGGGTGGAGCGGGCCGGCGCCGCACCGTCGACGAGCACGTGGCCTGCCGAGACGAGGTCCGCGGCGCGGGTGCGGGACAGGCCCAGCATCCGCGAGATGCCCACGTCGACCCGTTCGCCGGCGAGGCCGTCGGGGACCATCAGCGTGCGCGACGCGCTCATCTCTGCTCCTCCGGCGTGCTGCTGCCGTCCGCCGCGGCACTCGCCTCGTGCTGGGCGGCGGGATCCGCGGCGACGCCGAACAGCCCGAGGGCGACGATCAGGATCGCTCCGCCCACCACCCCCATGTCGGCGACGTTGAAGACCGGCCAGTTCGGCAGCTCCAGGAAGTCGACCACGGCCCCGTGGAAGGGGGACGGGTCCCGCAGCAGGCGGTCATGGATGTTGCCGAGCGCGCCGCCGAGGATGAGTCCCAGCGCGAGGGTGTAGGCCGGGGAGCGGACGGCCCTGATCGCGAAGACGATCACGCCGACCACGATGGCGAGCTGGAGACACGTCACCACCGGCGTGATCTGCGAACCCATACCCCACGCGGCACCGGTGTTGTACAGCAGGGTCAGCTGCAGGATCTCGCCGATCAGCGGCTGCGGCACCAGCTCCTCGAGGTTCGCCTCGGCCCAGTTCTTGGTGATCTGGTCGGCCACGGCGAGCAGCGCTGCGATCCCGATCATGGCACCCAGGACCGTGCCTCGGCTCAGACGGCGACGAGCGCCGGACCTCGCGGGCCCGGCGCTCGTCGGCTCGGCGGAAGCGCTGCTCACAGACCGAAGTTCGCCTGCTTGTCCTGCGTCTCGCTGGTGTCGAGATCGCGGAGCTGGTTCTCCAGGTAGTTGCGCAGCCGGTTGCGGTAGTCGCGCTCGAAGTTGCGCAGGCCCTCGATGGTCTTGTCGAGCTCGGCCTTCTTCTCCTCGAGCTCGGTGAGCGTGGCGCGGGACTTCTCCTCGGCCTCGCCGACGATCCGCTGGTGCTCCGCGTTGGCCTCCGAGATCAGACGGTCGCGCTCGTCCTCACCGTTCTTGACGTGCTCGTCGTGCAGACGGTTCGCCAGGGCGATGATGCCGGCCGCGGACTGGTCCGGGGTCTCCTGCGCCGGCGCGGCGGCGGGCTGCTGCGCGGTGGTCGCGTCTGCGGGCTCCTGCTCGGCGGCGGTCTCGGCGTCGGCCGCAGCGGCGGTCTCGTCCGCGGAGTCGTCGGCGTCGGTGACCGCGGTGGTGTCGATGATCGCGTCCGTCTCGCCGGTGGCGGGCGCCTCCGCAGCCGGGGCGGCGACCTCACCGCTCTCGAGCTCGGCGATCCGGTTGTGCGCCTCCTCGAGCTCCTTCTTCAACCGCTCGTTCTCGGCGATGAGTTCCTTGAGACGAGGTTCCACATCGTTGTCGAGGAAGTTGTCCACCTCGTCCATGTCGTAGCCCTCGGAGAACCGGACGGGGGTGAACCGCTGATTCTGCAGGTCTTCGGGCATCAGAGCCATGGGTCACCTTTTCCTAGTGATTACGTCAGAAGCGCGGTGCGCGCAGTGCGGTCAGCCTAGCGGATGCCGCGGAACTTCCCGAACCGGGAGCTCGTCACATCGCCAGGCCGCCGAGGACCCGCAGCAGGATCCAACCGACGACGAGCAGGAGCATCAGGCTCAGGTCGAGGGAGACCATGCCGATGCGCAGCGGAGGGATCAGCCGCCGGAGCAGCGTCACGGGAGGGTCGGTCAGCGTGTAGACGACCTCGAACAGCACCAGCACCAGTCCCTTGGGCCGGTACTCCCTCGCATAGGCCCGGATCCACTCGAGGACCAGCCGCGCGATGAGCACGATCAGGTAGATCAGGACGGCGAGGTAGAGGATTCCCGCGATCAGCTGCACGGAGACTCAGCTCTGGTTGTAGAAGCTGCCCTCGTCGGCAGAGCTGTCCCCGTCGACCTGGACGAACTCCGGAGAGAGGAGGAACACCTTCGAGGTGACGCGCTCGATCGTCCCGCGCAGGCCGAAGACGAGGCCCGCCGAGAAATCGACCATGCGCTTCGCGTCCCCGTCCTGCATGTCGGAGAGGTTCATGATGACCGGCACCCCGTCACGGAACGACTCGCCGATCGCCTTCGCGTCGTTGTACGAGCGCGGATGGATCGTGGTGATGCGGTGCATCGACTCCTCCACTGCCGGGGCCATGGGGACCACGTTGGAATGCTGGCGGATCGGGGTCACCTGGGCCTCCCGTTCGGGAGCGGGCTCGGGGCCGCGCTCGGTGCGGCGCGGCGCTGCGACGACCTCGTCGTGGCGGAGCCGCTCGTCGTCGTAGTACTCGTCGTCGACCTCGTTGGCGAGGCCGAGTGCGACCATGGCGTTGCGCCAGGTTCCCATCGCAGATCTCCCAGTCCGTTGTTCACGCTGACCTGGGCCCCGGGGAAGCACGGGGAGTGCGCGGGGGCCCTTGGTCACCGAAAGTACCGCAGGCATTTCCTCCGCCCCGGGAGGTGCCCGGCGTGTCGTCCCCGGCGTGTCCGCCACGACCCCGCCCGCTCCGCCCGAGGATTCAGTCCCGACGGATCACCCCGGCGAAGCGTCCGGTGCGCGGGTGACGGCGGTAGGAGTAGAAGCGGTCGTCCTCGAGCGTGCACGGATGCTCCGCGTCCACCGAGGCACGGGGCACTCCCGCCGCCTCGAGCTCCGCGACGGCACCGGCGCGCAGGTCCAGGGACGGCGTCCCCCAGGAGGTGCGCGCCCAGGTCTGGGGCAGCAGTGCAGCGGCCTCCTCCCGCAGTGCGGCGGGCACCTCGTAGCAGGCGCCGCAGATCGACGGGCCGATGCTCGCCTCCAGCTGCTCCGCACGGGCCCCCAGCCCTGTCATCGCCGCGATGGTCCGCTGCAGCACTCCGGCCAGTAGGCCCTGACGACCGGCGTGCGCGACCGCCACGACCCCCGCGACGGGGTCGGACAGCAGCACCGGCAGGCAGTCGGCGACCATGATCGCCAGGGCGACGTCGCGCCGATCCGTGACCATCGCGTCGGCGGTGCGGACCGGCACCTCCCCCGTCGCCGGCAGGACGTGGACCTCGGCGGAGTGGACCTGGTCGACGAAGACCACCGGCGCCCCGAGCTCCTCGGCGAGCAGAGCGCGGTTGCGCTCCACGCTGCGTGCCTCGTCCCCCACGTGCCGGGCGAGGTTCAGCCCGGCGTGGTCACCGGTGCTCGCTCCCCCGGCCCTGCCCGTGAACAGGGCACGGGCCCCGCGAAGACGCGGGGCCCGTGCTGTGAGGGATGAGGTCACTTGAGGAACGACGGCAGATCGAGGTCGTCGTCGTCCGACGGCGGCTCCTCGATGTGCGGCGGGCGGGCCGGCTCCCGTTCGGGCGCACGCGGTGACGGCTGCGGAGCGGCCTGCGTCTGCGCCGGTCCCTGGTCCTCCTCGCTGTCCGCGGGGTCCAGGGTCTCGGTCTCGGGCTCCGCGGCGCTGCTGCGCGAGGGGGAGAAGGCCTGCTGCGGCATCCCCCAGGCACCGGGAGCGGCCGCCGCGGCGGCGCCCTGGGCGGGACGCTGCTCCTGCAGCGCCGGCCGCGGCTGGGCGGCGCTCGGCGCCGCCGGCTGCTCGGCGCGCGGGGCGGGACGCTGCTGCGGGGCGACGTCGTGGCGCGGGGCCGGACCGCCGCCCTCGAAGCCGGCGGCGATGACGGTCACGCGCACCTCGTCGCCCAGGGCGTCGTCGATGACGGAGCCGAAGATGATGTTCGCGTCGGGGTGCGCGGCCTCCTGGACCAGTCGGGCGGCCTCGGAGACCTCGTACAGGCCGAGATCGCTGCCGCCCTGGATGGACAGCAGCACACCGTAGGCGCCGTCGATCGAGGCCTCCAGCAGCGGGCTGGAGACCGCGAGCTCGGCGGCCTGGAGGGCGCGGTCGTCGCCGCGGGCGGAGCCGATGCCCATCAGTGCGCTGCCCGCGCCCTGCATCACCGATTTGACGTCCGCGAAGTCGAGGTTGATCAGCCCCGGTGTGGTGATCAGGTCCGTGATGCCCTGGACGCCGGAGAGGAGCACCTGGTCCGCGCTCTTGAAGGCGTCGAGCATGGAGACCTGCTTGTCCGCGATGGAGAGCAGGCGGTCGTTGGGGATCACGATGAGCGTGTCGACCTCGGCCTGGAGGGAGGCGATGCCCGACTCGGCCTGGGTGGAGCGGCGACGGCCCTCGAAGGTGAAGGGGCGGGTCACCACACCGATGGTGAGGGCACCGAGGCTGCGTGCGATCTTGGCGACCACGGGCGCACCGCCGGTGCCGGTCCCGCCGCCCTCGCCGGCGGTCACGAAGACCATGTCGGCCCCGCGCAGGACCTCCTCGATCTCCTCCGCGTGGTCCTCGGCCGCGCGCTTGCCGACCTCGGGGTCGGCGCCGGCGCCGAGACCGCGGGTGATCTCCTTGCCGACATCGAGCTTGACGTCCGCGTCGGACATCAGCAGCGCCTGGGCGTCCGTGTTGATCGCGATGAACTCGACGCCCTTGAGACCGGACTCGATCATGCGGTTGACGGCGTTGACACCTCCGCCGCCGACGCCGACGACCTTGATGACTGCGAGTGAGATCTGGGTTCCGGCCACGTTTGGGTCCTTGCTCTTGTCGTTCCTCCGCCGAGAGGGGCCTGCGTCGCACCTGGTCGTGGACTTCCGAAACCCTCGACCTCGAGTTGAGGTTAGGACTTCGGGGCGCCTCTGCTCTCCTCTGACGCTAGGGACCGGTGCATCCGCACGCAAATACAAAGGGCGCGTGTCGGCGCCGGAGGGCGGGGTGGATCACCGAGGAGCCGCCGACGGGCGGCCGGGCGACGGGCGCCCGACAGGTCAGCGGGTGACGGGCGCGACCGGGGAGGAGACGTCGATGACCGAGCCCGGCTGGCCCAGCAGGGCCTGGACCACCTCGGCCTTGAGCTCCGCGTCACGGGCATCGCCCCAGACGACGGTCTTGGTGCCGCCGCCCTCGAGGGCGAGCTCGAGGGTGACGTCGCTGGCGCTGGACGCGGACACCTCCTGGACCGCGCCGCGCAGCGGATCGGGGATCTCCACGAGGACCTCGCTCATCGCCGCAGCCGCCGCGTCGGGATCGGTCGCCCCGCTGGCGACCGAGAGCGGGACCAGGGTCTGCCCCTCCCCTGCGGCGTCGGGCAGCTCCTGTCCGTCCTCGCCGACGATGACCGAGGAGCCGTCGAGCTCGGTCAGGGTCGCGATCGGGGTGGTCTCCGTGATGCTCACCCGCACCCCGTCGGGCCAGACGCGCTCGACCTCGACCGAGTCGACCCCGGGCAGCTCGCCCACCTCCTCGGCGATGTCCCCCGTCGGCAGCAGCAGCACGCTGCCGTCGGCCCGCGGCTCCACCGCGGCACGGATGTCCTCCTCCTCGACGTAGCCGGTGCCCGCGACGGTCACCTCACGCACCTGGAGGGCCGGGAGGAAGATCGCGGTGACCAGGGCGGCGATCACCAGCAGCGCCGTGACGGCGGTGCCGATCGCGATCGCCCGTCGGCGACGACGCCAGGGACGGCCCGCCACCAGCGCACGGAAGCGGCCGGCGGCCTGGACGACCCTGCCGCCCTCGGCCGCCTCCTGCGGGGGCTCGGCGGCGGGGCGCGGACGGCCGACGACGCGGGAGCGGGGTCGCGGGGCCGGGGCGAGCGTGGGCGCCGAGGGGGCGGAGCGGGCCGAGCCGGCCGACCGTCCCGTACCCGTCGGGCGGGCCGGAGCCGCTGAGCGGGAGGACCGTCCGGGGGCCGGCGGCGGGGAGGCGGGGCGCGTCGGGCGGGCGGAGCTGCCCGCCCGCGGCGCGGCGGACGGGACGGGGCGTCGCGAGCCCTGTCGGGGCCGCGGAGCGGTGGGGCGCCGAGCCATCAGGGGCGACCTCGCGCGGAGTCCACCGCGGCCATCAGCGCGGGGGTGATCTCGACGATGTCACCGGCGCCGAGCATCAGCAGCAGGTCGCCCGGGCGGGCGGTCGCGACGGCGCGGTCCAGGAGCTCCTCGGGGCCGGCGACCGGCTCCACGGGCTCGGCCGCGAGCTCGGTGATGGTGCGCGCATCGACGGTCGGGTCCGGGTCCTCGCGGGCCGCGTAGACGGGCAGCACCCAGGCCAGATCGGCCGCCGAGAGCGCGGCGGCGAAGTCGACGGCGAGATCTCGGGTGCGGGAGAACAGGTGCGGCTGGAACGCGACCAGGACCCGCCCGGGCGCCGACTGGCCGGCGACGATCCCGCGGGCCGCTGCGATGGTCGCCGCCACCTCGCGCGGATGGTGGGCGTAGTCGTCCACGACCGTCACTCCCCCGACGGTCCCGGCCACGTCGAAGCGCCGGGAGGCCCCCGAGAACGTCCCCAGGCCGGCGGCGAGGCCGGCGAGGTCGGCCTCCGGCACGGCGACGGAGGAGGCGGCGAGCGCACCGAGGGCGTTGAGCACGTTGTGGTGCCCGGTGACCGACAGCTGCACGGTCAGCTCGCCGTGGGGCGTGTCGATCTCGATCTCGGCGCCGCGGGGGCCGCTGCGCTCCTGCCGCAGCGCCCACGGGGCGTCCTCGCCGCTGCCATAGCGCACGACGGTCGCACCCCCCGCGGCGGCGCGCTCCCCGAGGGCGCGGGCGCCCGGGTCGTCGGCGCACACCACGAGCGTGCCGCCGGGTGCGATCTGCGCGGTGAGGGCGTCGAAGGCCGCGGTGAGATGTTCGACGTCGCCGTGGAAGTCGAGGTGGTCCGGCTCGAGGTTGGTGACCACCAGGGAGCGCGGGGCGAAGGCGAGGAAGGAGCCGTCGGACTCGTCGGCCTCGACGACCGCGAGGCCGACGGCGGGATCGGGCCGGTCCGCGGGAGCCGTTCCCGCGCCGAGACCGGCGTTGCGCCCCAGTGCGGGCACGGCCGCGCCGAGCGCCCAGGCGGGATCGTGCCCGGCGCCGCGCAGAGCGCTGACGGCCATGCCGGTGGTGGTGGTCTTCCCGTGGGTCCCGGCGACGGCCACCAGCGTGCGGCCCTCGAGCAGTCCGGCCAGGGCGGCGGCGCGATGGATCACGGGGATCCCGCGCTCCCGGGCGGCGAGGACCTCGGGGTTGTCGGCGCGGACGGCGGTGGAGACGATCACCAGGTCGAGGTCCTCGGCCAGCAGGTCCGCGTCGAAGCCGATGCCGATCCGGGCGCCCGCCTCCCGCAGGGGGCCGATGAACTGACCGTCCTGCGAGTCGGAGCCGCTGACGGCCAGTCCGGATTCGAGCGCGAGGCGGGCGACGGCGCTCATCCCGGCCCCGCCGATGCGCACCACGTGCACCGAGCGCACGTCCCGGTCCCCGGGCCATCCCGGCTGGGTGACGACGTCGCCCGCACGCAGGATGGTGCGCGGCGCCGCCGGCGGCCGGGATCCGTTCTCTGGGGCAGCTGTCATGTGATCACCGTAATCGGAGCGGCTCCTCGGCTCGGTCAGGCTCGGCGTGCGACGCCGGTCACCACATCTGCCATCACCTCGGCGGCATCGGTGATGCCGAAGGCCCGTGCGGCCTCGCTCATCGCCCGCAGCCGGTCGCCGTCCCGCAGCAGCGGGAGCACCTGCTCGGTGAGGCGATCGGCGTCGAGCTCGGCGTCGGGGATCATCAGCGCGCCGCCTGCGGCCACCACCTGCTGCCCGTTCAGGGCCTGCTCGCCGTTGCCGATGGGCAGCGGGACCAGCACGGCGGGCAGGCCGACCGCGCTGAGCTCGCTGACCGTCCCGGCGCCGGAGCGGGTCAGGGCGAGATCCGCCGCGGCGTAGGCGTCCTCCATCGCGGTGACGTACTCGAGCACGCGATACCCTTCGAGATCGGGGAGATCCGCGGCCTTGCCGCGGCCGGAGACGTGCAGGATCTGCGCGCCCGCGTCGACGAAGCTGCGGGCGGCCTGTGCCACGGCGGCGTTGAGCCGCTGGGCGCCGAGGGATCCCCCGGTCACCAGCAGCACGGGGCGGGCGGGGTCCAGGCCCATGCGGCGCACCGCCTCGTCCCGCCGCGCGGCACGGTCGAGGTGGGCGATCGCCTCCCGCATCGGCATGCCGATGCGTCGCGCACCCGGCAGGCTGGAGCCCTCGAAGGCGGTGAGGACCGCCTTCGCCCGGAGCGCGCCGAGGCGGTTGGCCAGTCCCGGTCGACGGTTCGCCTCGTGCACCACGAGAGGGCGTCGCAGGGACGCCGCCGCGAGGTAGGCGGGCGGGCAGACGTAGCCGCCGAAGCCGGCGACCACGTCGATCTCGCGCTCGCGCATCAGGCCGCGCACCTCTCGCAGGGTGCCCAGGAAGCGGCCCGGGAAGCGCAGGGCGGCGCCGTCGGGACGGCGCGGGAAGGGCACCTTGTCGATCGTGGCCAGCTCGAGGCCCGCCGCGGGCACGAGATCCGCCTCGAGCCCCTGCGCCGTGCCGAGCACGGTGATCTCGGCGTCGGGGCAGCGGCGGGTGATCTGGGCTGCGGTGGCCAGCAGCGGCGAGACGTGCCCGGCGCTGCCGCCGCCGGCCAGGAGGATCCGGGGCGTGGTGGTGGACATCAGGACCTTCGGGACGAGGGGGCGGAGCCGCGGCCCGAGCGCCGCGAGCGGGAGGACGAGGTGCGCGGGGATGCTGCGGTGCCCGCGCGGCCGGCACGCGCAGAGCGCTTCGAGCGCTTCGCACGCCGTGAGCGCTTCGCGGGGCCGGCGGGCGCGGAGCCGCTGCCGCGCGGGGCGGGCAGCACGCTGATCGAGCTGCGGACCGCGCTGAGCCGGGCTCCGATCGCTTCGGAGGCGCCGGGTTCACGGCGGGCGAAGGAGAGCAGCACGCCCAGCGCGGTCATGGAGGCGAGCAGGGCGGAGCCGCCCGAGGAGATGAAGGGCAGGGGCACGCCGATCACGGGCAGCAGACCGGTGACGACCATCATGTTCACGAAGGCCTGGCCGAGCAGCCAGGCGCAGATCCCGGCGACCGAGATCTGCATGAAGTGGTCGTCCAGCCGGGTGATCATGCGGAGCATCAGCAGCGCGAACACGGCGAACAGCATCACCACGCCCAGGGTGCCGATCAGGCCGAGCTCCTCGCCGATGATCGCGAAGATGTAGTCGTCTTCCGCGGCGGGCAGGCGGCCCCACTTCTGGCGAGACTCTCCCAGCCCCACTCCCCACCAACCTCCTTCAGCAAGTCCCATCAGGCCCTGATCGGCCTGATAGCAGGAGTCGCCCTCGCAGATGCCGTGGAACCAGTTCCCAATGCGCGCCATCCGGTTGGCGCTGGTGATCGTGAGCCCCGCGATGCCGAGCAGGCCCCCGATTCCCGCGATCAGGAACCAGCGTCGAGGGGTTCCGGCCACCCAGACCGCGCCGGCGACGAGCATCGCCATGATCAGCATGGTGCCCAGGTCGTGACCGGCCATCACCATGCCGAGGGCGATGACCACGCCGGGGACCAGAGGGAACAGGAGATGACCGGGTCGGTGCAGCAGCGGGCGT
>DATGUQ010000164.1:0-4269 GCA_035301145.1 Brachybacterium sp.
CCGCGACACCCCCGGAGCCCGAACCGGCGGCCGGTCCTGCTGCAGCGGTGACGATCCGGTCGGCGCCACGCTGATCGCCGACGACTGCGGCGAGATCGCCATCGCCGAACTCACGGGCCCCGACATCGGTGCGCCAGACCGACGAGCTCTGCGTCAGCGCGATCATCGACAAGACGAGGCCGCACGGACCGATCGGGGATCGGAGTCAGCACCGATCGTCGACGATGACGGCGGCGGATCCGGACTCATCCCTGTGGAGCTCCTGCCCGCCGGCGACGGAGCGGGTAGCTCTCTTCGTCGGCTGAAACAGGACGAGCTGCTCCTGTTGAACGATCCCAGATCGCACCTCGACGGTGCACCACCTACCTGGTAGAGCGGTCAGGTTCAGTGCAGTGGTCACAAGCTAAGGGGTCGCCTCCACCAGACGTGTGGTCAGAAGACGACGGTTGCGCAGTTGTTCGGCTTGCGTGCCCAGCATCCGATAATGGCTCTTATCGGACATAGAGCGACATGAGCCCAGTTGAGCACGAGCTCCGCGCTGTCCGTCGGTGACCGCCGCAGACGTTCCTGTGGGCGCTCAACGTTCCCCACCCTGATTGTCAGCGACCACGCAAACTGAGCGATGCTCACCACGACGTAGACGGCATGGCCGTGATCAAGCCATGCCGATAGTTCGCAAAGCGAAGCCTGACCTAGTCACCACTCCACAGGAACAACAGAATCCCCCGGTCGACAATGACCGAGGGAATCCGTAGGTTGCAGGTTCGAGTCCTGCTGGGGGCGCCCCTGACCGGGCGTTGCGGGGTCGTGCCCCACAACTGCCATGATCACGCGCACGTCGAGGCCGTCCCTCCCGCGCCCCGCTGAACGGAGCGGCTCACCGGAATTCCTCCGCGTGCTCCGCGGCCCACTGCGAGAAGGTGCGCCCCGGCCCTCCGGTGACCCGCCGCACCGTGTCGGACGGGGTCACGCCGATCGGGCTCTCCCAGGTCCACGTCATGAACTCGACGGCCTCGTCGTCGAAGCCCCAGGAGCGCCAGCGCGCGATGGCCTCCTCGTCGCTGAGCTCGCGGAAGGTGATCTCGCGTCCGATCGCCTCGGCGAGGGTGCTCACCTGCTCCGCCACGTTCAGCGACTCGGGGCCGGTGATCACATAGCTCTGGCCGCCGTGCCCGGCCTCGGTGAGCGCGGTCGCGGCGACGTCCGCGATGTCGGCCTCGTGGACGATCGCGCCGCGGCTGTCCGCTCGCGGCTCGGCGACCTCCCCCTCGTTGCGGATCGCCTCCGCCCACCACAGCGCATTGGCCATGAACCCCACCGGGACCAGCACGGTCCACTCCAGGGACGAGTGCTGAACTGCAGCGTCCATCCCGCCCGGGATGCCGTTGTGCAGCACGCTCGCGCGCCGCACCCCGGCGCGTTCGGCGGCCTCGACGACGGCCGGAGCCGTCGTGAGGGCGTCACCGCCTCCGGCGCCGCGCGGGGCGTCGAAGCCGATCAGATGCACGGCGCTGACGCCGTCGAGGGCGGCGGTGAGGCTCGATGGATCGGTCAGGTCCCCCTGGACCACCTCCACCCCCGTGGGCAGAACGGCGGTGCTCGGATCCCTGCTGAGGGCTCGGACGCTCTGCCCGCGCTCCGACAGCGCGTGGACGAGTGCCCGGCCGACGGTCCCGGTCGCTCCGGTGACGAGGATGGTCAAGGCTGCTCCTTGTGTTCGTGGCGGTCGTGCGAGGTCGGTTCCACCGTAGGAAGCCGTGCGGACAGCTTCTGTCCGCAGTTCTTCGGGGCGACTGTGCTGCGACTGCTCGAGGCGGAGGCGGCCGGGCGCCGCGGAGATCGTCGGGCGCGTCTCCGGCGTCGTGATGCTCTCTCTCGGTGTCGTGCTCGCCGCGGAGAGGGTCCTCGAGCTCGTCCGATGCCCCCTCGCCCTCACCGACCGAACACATTGCCCGTGAACAGACGGCCTGCCGGCGACCCCGAGACCCCGACCCGACCCCGAGGAGACACCCCGGATGAGCGCCGACACCACCGCCATCGCCGATCCCGCCCGCACTGCCGAAGCACCTGCCGGGGAGGGCCGCTGAGGGCTCCGCCCCTGGCTGCACCGCTGCGTGAACGGCGGGATCCGAGGGTCCGACACCCTCTCCCCCTCTATCTCACGGGCTCCGACGACCTCGAGAGAAGGTCCTTCCCGCACCGCATCTTCGGATCACCGTGCTCAATGATCGATGGCGTCGAGGTACGCCCGGTGGATCTCGTCGCGCGCCCCGAGACGTCCTCTATCCGGGGAATAGAGCTTGGCGGCAATGCTGAGCAGATGCTCGAGCCACGGCTTCTGGTCTGCTGCCAACTCGCTGCTCCCGGCCTCGAGACGCTCGAGGAACTCCGCGACGGCAACCACGTGCCAGCGGTCGGAGGAGACGAGCCCGGTGCCCCACGCGCGCGGAACTCACCATGACCCCAGTACGCGTCACCGACTTCGAGCCCGGTGCCCCACCCGCGCGCGGAACTCACCGTTGGGAAATCTCGACCGAGCGGGCGTCGCGCTTGCGACCGTCCCTGGCGAGTCGAGCGTCCGTGGCAGCGATCGCTGCGCGTACCTTCCGTGCACTCGTGGCCTGCAGAGAAGCTCGAGGGCTCTTGGCCTCGAGAACGAGTGCGAGCTCATCCCGATCATCGGTCGCAACGACGTCCGGGGCGTGACTGCCGTGCGGCCACCAGTTCCAGGAGTCGCTTCCGACCCACCTCTGATCCAGCTGATCCGGGAACGTCGTGACCGCCGCGAGCGTCGTGGTGATGAGCCGTCGGAGCTGACGCTGGTCCGCCTGACCGCGCGTGGAGCTGAGGCAGTACCCGAGTGCCGTGGTGAAGGTCGGCTCCCGAACAGTCTCGGGGATCGGTCCGGGAGCGGGCATCCGAGCGTCCGACAAGTGGACTCCAGGGGGACTCTGCGTGGCGGTGGGCGGGAGTGCAGCCGACTGTCCTGAGGGACGGCACCGCCGTGCGAGGAGAGCCGCTCCCGACGTCGCATCATCGCACCTCGTACCGCACCTCCCCCGTGTGCTGCTCGAGCCGGGAGACGACGTTCGTGAGCGTCACCGCCCCGAGACCCGTCGTCGGCACGCCCACCGCGGCGCTGACGAACGTGACAGGCGTGGGATGCCCCGGGTCCCGCGGCGCGGGCAGACGGTACGGCATCTCCGCAGAGAGCGAGGTGGCGCCTCCGTCCGCGCGGCGCAGGGTCGCCTCGAGCACGTCGGCCTGGGAGAAGTGCTCGGCGGGAGGGGTCACCGTCACCCGCAGGGCCTGCGGGCCCACCCGGGCCGGGACGATCTCGACCCGCACCGCGTAGGGACCGATCTCGGCGGTCGCCTCCGCCGTCGGTGCCCAGTCGTCTCTCGCGGGGGTCAGCGAGGAGAGCACTCCGGAGGCGAGGACGGCCCCCACCACCAGACCGGCCTCCCGACGGGTGCGGAGCGCGAGAGCCCCCGCAGGGGGCGTCGTGGGGCTCTCCTCCGTCTCACACAAGCTCCCCTGCCGGCGCCGGATCGACGACCGGCGACGACGCAGCGTGCCCCGCAGGCTCACGGCGGCGAGCAGGAGGGCCGCCGTCACCGCGGCGAGCTTCCCCAGGAGCACCTGCCCGTACGCGGTCGTCAGGAGCGCCTCGGGGTATCCCACCCGGGAGATTCCCTGCACCGCACCGGTGAGCGCGAGGACCGCCACCGCACAGGCGGCGTACACCGACCAGCGAGCCAGCCGATCGAGCTCGTGATCCTCGGAGCGGGGGCGCAGCACCAGCGCCCCGAGGAGCACGAGCCCGCCCAGCCATGCGATCGCGGCGAGCGCATGGACGAGGGCCACTGCGAAACCGACGTTCAGCACCCCGCCCGCTCCCCCGTGCCCGTTGACCACGACGCTGCCGACCACCAGCATCGCGGCCCCCACCAGACCCGTCGCTGCGACGAGGCGGCGCAGCCCAGCACCCGGCGCGCGGGCCCGTGCCGGCACCCCGCCCAGCAGTGCGAGCACGACGAGAGCACCCGCTGTCCGCCCCCACACCGCAAGGGCGTACTGCGTGCCCGCGAATCGCCCGATGCCCGCCATGTCGATCGTGGGATCGCCCGGAGGGAGCGAGCCCAGGAACTGCGTCCAGAGCTGCACCAGCGAGGCGAGCACGGTCAGCACGGCCCCCACCTCGGCGACGGTCCGCACCCGGCGGAGCACCGAGGGGCCGGAACCCAGCACGAATGCGGCCGGCAGCAG
>DATGUQ010000165.1:0-38138 GCA_035301145.1 Brachybacterium sp.
GCTCCCGGGTGACCCCGTAGACCTTGCCGATCTCGTCGAGCGTCTTGGGCTGGCCGTCCTCGAGGCCGAAGCGCATCGAGACCACTCCGGCCTCGCGCTCCGAGAGGGTGTCCAGCACCGAGTGCAGCTGCTCCTGCAGCAGGGTGAAGCTCACCGCATCGGCGGGCACCACGGCCTCGGAGTCCTCGATGAGGTCGCCGAACTCGCTGTCTCCGTCCTCGCCCAGCGGGGTGTGCAGGGAGATCGGCTCACGGCCGTACTTCTGGACCTCGACGACCTTCTCGGGCGTCATGTCCAGCTCCTTGGCGAGCTCCTC
This sequence comes from Brachybacterium sp., assembly GCA_035301145.1. Taxonomy (GTDB): domain Bacteria; phylum Actinomycetota; class Actinomycetes; order Actinomycetales; family Dermabacteraceae; genus Brachybacterium. The sequence continues at coordinate 317 of DATGUQ010000165.1, forward strand.
CGGGGTGGGCTCGCGGCCGAGGTCCTGGAGCATCTGACGCTGCACCCGGGCGAGCTTGTTGATCACCTCGACCATGTGCACGGGGATGCGGATGGTGCGGGCCTGGTCCGCCATGGCGCGGGTGATCGCCTGCCGGATCCACCAGGTGGCGTAGGTGGAGAACTTGTAGCCCTTGGCGTAGTCGAACTTCTCGACCGCGCGGATCAGACCCAGGTTCCCCTCCTGGATCAGGTCCAGGAACAGCATCCCGCGGCCCGTGTACCGCTTGGCCAGGGACACCACGAGGCGGAGGTTCGCCTCGAGCAGGTGATCCTTGGCGGCGCGACCGTCATCGGCGATCATCGTCAGCTCGCGGCCGGCCTTGGTGAGGCGGCCGTTCTTGTCCCTGAAGGTCTCGTCGCCCTTGAGCTTGTGCTCGGCGTAGAGGCCCGCCTCGATGCGCTCGGCGAGCTCGACCTCCTGCGCGGCGTTCAGCAGCGCGACCTTGCCGATCTGCTTGAGGTAGTCCTTGACCGGGTCGGCCGTGGCGCCGGCGGTGACGACCTGCTGGGCGGGGGCGTCGTCCACGGCGGCGTTGTAGACGAACCCGCCGGAGGCCTCGACCTTGGCGTCGGTCGCCGAGTCGGGCTTCTTGGCCTCGGAGTCCTCGACCTCCTCCTCGACCTCGGCGAGCGCCTCCACCTCGGACTCGACGGCCTTGGCCGCGGCCTTCTTCGCCGCCGTCTTGCGAGGCGCCGGCTTCGAGGCAGGAGCCTTCCTGGCCGCAGCCTTCTTGGCGGGGGCCTTCTTCGAGGCGGTCGTCTTCGCCGCCGCCTTCTCGGTCGTCGTCACGTCCTGGGGGGAGTCCGCGGCGTCGGTCCCGACGGGCGAGGTCTCAGCAGTACTGGAGGAGGTCACAGAGTTCCTTCTTCCGGCGGCGGCCCGTGCGGGCGGTCCGCCACACTCGGGCGATCGGTCTTCTCGGCGCGGCTCACGGACTGCGTCGCGCGGCGCGGATCCCGTCGAACCGGTATCACGGCGCACGAACGCACGGTGCCGTCAAGCCTGTCGAGTATAACGCCCGCCGCGCGAGGTTATTCCCGGACGGGCGCCGGGATCAGGAAGGAGTGTTCGTGGTGGTCAGCGGATCGTCCTTGACGGCGAGCACCGGGCATGGCGCTCCGAGCACGACGCGGCGTGCGGAGGCGCCCAGGTTCAGCTTCCCGATGGGGGGTTTGCGCCGCAGCCCGATCACCATCAGGCTCGCGTCGACCTCGTCGGTCACGGACAGCAGGAATTCCCCGATGTCGCGTTCCGCGCTGGTGCGCACGGTGACGTCGCCGCACTCGATCCCGATCCGGGCGAGCTCCGCCCTGACCTCCTCCTCGGTCGCGGCGGTGACCCCGCGTTCCGGGTCGTGGTACTGGTGGGAGGCGATCGCGATCCCCTCGGCACCGCGGGCTGCGTAACGCACCGCCGCGCGCAGCGCGGCGCGGCCCTGACCGGACGGGGAGTACCCCACGACGATGGTCATGCGACGTCTCCTCACTGTGCGAGCTGTGGCGGGCCGTGCGTGCGCCGGCGGCGGCGCGCGATGACCTGTCGCCAGCTTAGACGGCCAGCAGCTCGCCGATCCACTTCTCCAGTCCCGGATGGGTGAGCAGGAACGCGTCGTGCCCCACCGGGGAGGAGGCCACGTGCCAGTCGGCACCGGGGACGTGCAGCGCCACCTCCTCCACCAGGGACGGCGGGAACAGCCGATCGGAGTCGATGGCGACCACGAGCGTGCGGGCGGTGACCCGTCGCAGCGCGGCGGCCACCCCGCCGCGGCCCCGGCCCACGTCGTGGGTGCTCATCGTCCCGGCGAGCGTGATGTAGGAGTTCGCGTCGAACCGTCGTGCGAGCTTGCCCGCATGATGGTCGAGGTAGCTGGTCACCTGGTGCCTGCCCCGGCCGTCGAAGGGGTCCTCCTGCCCCTGGGGCCGGTTGCCGAAGCGGTCCTCGAGCTCTTCGGCGGTGCGATACGTGGTGTGTGCGATGCGCCGGGCGATGCCGAGCCCGGTCCGTGGGCCGTGGTCGGCCTCGTAGTAGTCGCCCCCACGGAAGTCGGGATCGAGCCGGATGGAGGCTATCTGGGCGTTGTTCCAGGCGATCTGGTCCGCAGTGGCCCGGGCCGAGGAGGCGATCACCGCCAGGCGCTCCACCTCGTCGGGGTGGGAGACGCCCCATTCGAGGGCGCGCATCCCTCCCATCGAGCCGCCGATCACCAGCGCCCAGCGGTCGATGCCCAGCTGTTCCCGCAGTCGGCGCTCCGCGGCCACCTGGTCCCGCGTGGTCAGCACGGGGAAGCGGGAACCGTAGGGGCGGCCGTCCGGTGCCTCGGAGCTGGGACCGGTGCTCCCCTGGCACCCGCCCAGGACGTTCGGGGCGACGACGTGGTAGCGCTCGGTGTCGATCGGTCTGCCGGGGCCGACCATCTCCTCCCACCAGCCGGCGCTGGGGTGGGCACGGCCGGCCGGGCCACGCACGTGCGAGTCGCCGGTCAGCGCGTGCAGCACCAGCACGGCGTTGCGGCGGTCCGCGGCGAGCTCCCCCCAGCTCTCGTAGGCGAGGGTGACGTCCTCGAGCACGGCGCCGCTCTCGAGCTCGAGAGCGCCGATCCCGGCGAAGCGGCGCTCCCCGGCGCCGTTCCGCGGATGCCACGCGCCCCCGACAGCCGCGTCCGGGGACGGATCCGCGACGCGGCCGGCTGCTCCGTCGATGGCGGAGGCGGCCGCGCGCATCTCGCGGTGCTCTCCGAGAATGGTCATCGGTGCTGCTCCTTCAGGGCCCCGCCCCCGCGGGACGTGCCCCCGGGTCAGGGGCTCGGCCACCAGGCGGGGAAGATCGGGGTATCGGTCATCCGTGACAGCAAGGGTGCCAGAGTCGACTCCGGTTCCTCCTCCCGCAGCTCGTCGACGAGACCACCGGCGGTGGCGAATCGGTGGTTCCACCACGCCAGAAGCACCAGCAGGGTCGTCAGCGCCCGCCATGCGCAACGAGCGGTGCCGCGCTGCGCCGCCGTTCCCTCCGCTCTCGCCGCCGCCGCGACCGAGCGCAACCGCTCCAACCCCAGATACCAGTCCCCACCTGCGCAGACATCCGGATGCGGAGCCCATTCGGGGTCGGAGACCAGGCACTGCAGGAGGGTCTCCCGATCGATCCGGTGCGAGGCGCCGTGCTCGACGCACTGCGCCAACAGCTCCCAGTGCAGGCGGTCCACGGCGACCGCGGACAGCAGCGCTGCCACCTGTTCACACTTCGTCATCCGATCCCGTGCCGACAGCCGCCCGTTCTCGCGCAGGAGCGGGGCGAGCGCCGCGCGGGCAGCGGCGAAGAGTGCTCCGGGATCGGCTGCGGAGGCGCGGTCGGCGAGCGGGAGATGCAGCGTCCGCCCGATCTCGCGCAGCGCGTCCTCGTGCGCATCGGCGCGCGGGATCGGTCGCCCGCACAGCACCGCCGTCGCCGCGGCCCGGGTGTCGTCGAACTCGCGCAGCGGCCCGCAGGCGGTGACCCTCACCTCGCTCCCGCCCTCCGGCCCCGACAGGCTCTGCACGGACCAGCAGGACGCGGAGGCGGCCCCGTGGACCGCGAGGGGCATGCCGTCGTCCCCGCCCGGGTCCCGGGCGGCCTCGTGCACGACCGCCCCGGCTCGCCGCAGCACGTCCTCGACGACGCCGGCGAGCAGACTCTGGTGGCCGTCGCCGAGCACGATCAGGGCGTGGACGGCCACGGTGCCGCGCTCGCGCATCAGCGCCAGGTGGTGCCGGAGGCTGCTGCGTCCGCGGGGCCCCAGCAGCTCGCGCAGGGGTGAGCTCGTGATCATCGCGGCGGTGCCCGCGGCCGCACGGCCGGCGAGGATCAGGCGGTCGGTGGGCGGCCCGCCGAGGCTGAGTCGGGTCTGTGCGAGCAGCTCTGCGGGGTCCGCGACCCCGAGCGCGGGTCGTCCATGGTCAGCGGGTGTGGTGTCGGTGGTCATGCACAGACCCTGGCCGACTCCGGGACGCGACGGGGCGGGACGGCCGGAGGTGGGGACGGACCGGTCCTGGGGAGGAACCGTCGACGTGGGCCTGCCGCCCAGCTGGGCATGGGAGGATCGTCGGGCCCGTGAGAAAGGACGCCCCGATGACCTCCGCCGACACCCCCTCCGTCGACGAGCGGCTGCACGACCTCGATCAGCGGTTGGTCGCACGGATCGCGGAGATCACCCGTGACGAGCTCGCGGGGCGTCGCCGCGAGCAGGCGCGGATCTCGCCCGAGACCGCCGAGCTGGCGGACCGGCTGCTCGAGTACCTCGAGGGCGGCAAGCTGCTCCGTCCCCGGTTCTGCTTCTGGGGCGGCGTCGCGGCGCTCGGGCAGGAGCCCACGAAGGCTCAGCTCGATGCCCTGGGCCGCTACGGTGCGGCGATCGAGCTGGTCCAGGCGGCGGCTCTCCTGCACGACGACGTCATCGACCACTCCCCCGTCCGACGTGGCCGGCCGGCGCTGCACGTCCAGGCGGAGCGGCAGCATCGCGATACCGGGCTCTCCGGGTCGGCGGCGGACTACGGGGTCGCGGTCGCGATCGTGCTCGGGGACCTGGCACTGAGCTGGGCGGAGCAGATCGCGGCCGGGGTGGACGGCGAGCCGGCGGCGGTCGCCGCCGCCCGGCGCGAGTTCGATGCCCTGCGCACGGAGGTGATGTCGGGCCAGTTCCTGGACATCCTGCACCAGGCGGGCGGCTTCGCCTCCGCGGCCGACGCGGAGCAGGCCGCGCTGTCCGTGATCCGCTGGAAGACGGTCCCCTACACCGTGCTGCGGCCCGTGCGGATCGGCGCCGCGCTGATGGGCGGCTCGCAGGACGCGCTGGAGAGGCTCTCGGAATGGGCGGTCGAGGTCGGCACGGCCTTCCAGCTGCGTGACGACCTGCTCAGCGTGGTCGGCGACCAGCAGGAGACCGGCAAGCCGATCGGCGGCGACATCCTGGAGGGCAAGCGCACGGTGCTGCTGGCGCGCACCGAGGCGGCGGCGGACGCCGCGGGACGGGACCTGCTCGCCGAGGTCGTCGGCCGCGCCGCGAGCTCCGCACAGCAGATCGCCGCGGTGCACGACCTGATGGTCTCCACAGGTGCGGTGGGATCCGTGGTGCAGGAGGTCAGGCAGCGTGCCGACCGTGGCCGCGCACTCCTCGAGGACGCGTCGATGCTGGGTGACGTCGGTCGCGCGGGCCTGGCCGACCTCGCCGCGCTCGCCACCGATGTGGAGCCGTTCGCGCAGTGACGTTGACGAGCGGCGGAGGTCTCAGAGCGCGAGCGCGAGCGCCCGCCGACGCACCTCTCCGCGCTGGCCGCGTCGCAGATGATCGATCGGGCGGCCCGGCAGGGACTCGTCCTCGGTGAACAGCCAGGTCAGCAGCTCCTCGTCCTCGAAGCCGCCGTCGCGGAGGATGGTGATGGTGCCGGGCAGATGCGGGATCAGCCCGTCCTCGGTCAGCAGCAGCGCGGGCACCATGCGCACGACGGGGTCGCCCCGACGCAGTGCGACGAGCTGCCCGTCCTCGATCAGGCGCCGTACGCGGGAGACCTCCACGTCCAGCCGCTCGGCGACGTCGGGGAGGGTGAGCCATTCGGGGATGAGGTCAGCGAGGTCGTTCACGCCCCCAGAGTGCCACGTGGACGCCCCTGCCCGCACCCCGCACCGCCGCCCCGTCCGGTGCCGCTCACGATCCGCACCGCCGCAGTCAGTGTGTCGGAGCCGGTTTCGGCGCGCCCGGCGACCTAGATTGGCCTCGTGAGTGCGGCGACGTCGACTTCCCCCGGCATCAGCCAGCTCCTCGACGACCGCTACCGGGTCGAGGGGCTGATCGCGCGCGGCGGAATGGCGACGGTCCATCGCGGCCACGACGAACGTCTCGACCGCGTCGTGGCCCTGAAGATCATGCACCCCCACCTGGCGGTGGACGAGGACTTCCGCCGCCGCTTCGCGCGGGAGGCGCGCTCCGCCGCCCGCCTGGCTCATCGCAACGTGGTCGGGGTGTTCGACCAGGGCGAGGACGAGGAACGCATCTACCTCGCCATGGAGCTGGTCGAGGGTGAGACGCTGCGGGCCCGCATCGTCGCCCAGGAGCGGCTCACGCTCCGCGAGAGCCTCGATGTCACCACCCAGGTGCTGCAGGCGCTGGTGGCCGCGCACGAGGCCGGCATCGTCCACCGCGACATCAAGCCCGAGAACATCCTCCTGGACCCCGACGACCTGGTGAAGGTCGCGGATTTCGGCCTCGCCCGCGCCACCGGTTCGAACAACTCCTCCGCCAGTGCGGCGCTGCTGGGGACGGTCGCCTACATCAGCCCGGAGGTGGTCACCCGCGGCCACGCCGACGAGCGCAGCGACCTGTACTCCCTCGGGATCGTGCTGTTCGAGATGCTCACCGGACGTCAGCCCTTCCGCGGCGAGCAGCCGGTCCACATCGCCTTCCAGCACGTCCACGAGGACATCCCTGCCCCGTCGTCCCTCGTCACGGGCGTCCCGCGCGAGCTCGACTCGCTGGTCACCTGGGCGGCGGCACGGCAGGTGGAGCAGCGGCCGGCGACCGCGGCGGACCTGCTCCGCGCGGTCCGGGAGCTCACCGCGACCCTTCCCGCCGCCGTGCTCGACTCGCGGCCGGCGGCGCGGGAGATGGCCGACACCTCCGACGTCCCGCGGATGACCACGTCCCTCGAGGAGGTCGCCTCCGGGCTCGACCGCGGTCCGCGTGCCTTCCCCGCCGACCTGCTCGCTCCGGGCGGCGACGTCGACCCCCCGACCATCGCGGAGGAGGGCCGTGACCTCGAGGAGCAGCCGGACTCGGGTGACGGGCCCGACGGTGCGGACCGGTCCGCCCGGGGCCCTGCCCCGGCGCAGGACGAGCCCGAGGGCGATCGACGGGTCGTGGTGCTCCGCGCGCCGCGCACGCCCCGGGGGCGCCACCTCCCCCAAGGGGTGCGTCGCCGGTCACGGCCGATGGCTCTGCTCGCCGCGCTGTGCCTCGTCGCGACCCTCGCCGTCGGCGGATGGATGGGCGGGGACTGGTACCTCAACACCGGCCCCGGCGCCGACCGGACCGTCCCGCTGGTCGTCGGCACCCCGCTCGCGGACGCCGAGGCCGCGCTCACCGCCTCCGACCTGTCCGTCAGCACGCGGGAGCAGTTCGACGACACCGTCCCGGCCGGTCATGTCATCTCCGTCTCCCCGTCCACCGGCAGCAGCATCAAGAAGGGCGAGGACGTCCAGGTCGTGGTCTCCAAGGGAGAGCAGACCTTCCCCGTACCCCAGCTGGTCGGGCTCGACCTCGACAGCGCCCGCGACGAGGTCGGCTCCGCCGGCCTGGAGCTCGTCGAGGACGATCCGGAGTACTCCGAGACCGTGCCGGAGGGCGAGATCATCTCGCAGAGCGCCGCCGCCGACGCCCTGCCCGCCGGCGGCGAGGTGCACGTGGTGGTCTCGCAGGGGCGGCAGCCGATCCAGGTCCCCGATCAGCGCGGACGCGGCGGTGAGGACGCCCGCGCCGCGCTCGAGGACGCCGGCTTCACGGTCACCACCGCCACGACGCACTCCGGAGACGTGCCCCGCGGAGCGGTCGTCTCCCAGTCCCCCGCCTCCGGCACGCTGTTCCGCGGCGACACCGTGCACATCGTCACCTCGCTCGGCCCGGAGATGGTGGAGGTGCCGGACGTGTTCCGCAAGCCCGAGGCCGAGGCGAAGTCCGCGCTCGAGGACGCCGGCTTCGCGGTCGACATCGTCCACGACAAGGGCGATCCGGTCCTCGGGCTCGTCTACGAGCAGTCGGCGGCCGCCGGTTCGGAGATCGAGAAGGGCTCGACGATCACCCTCAAGGTCTTCTGACCGCCGTCCTCGAGGACGTCTGACCGCCGCACCGCGCAACGGGGTCGGCGGGATCGGGGGCGTCGAGGGCCCGGAGGGCTCAGCGGCGCGAGAGCATCTCCGCGACCAGGAACGCCAGCTCGAGCGACTGCTGATGGTTCAGGCGCGGGTCCACGAGCGTCTCGTAGCGCCGCGTGAGCCCCTCCTCGTCGATCTCACCGCTGCCGCCGAGCACCTCGGTGACGTCGTCCCCGGTGAGCTCCATGTGCAGCCCGGCCGGGACGGTCCCCAGCGCCTGGTGCACCTCGAAGAAGCCGACGACCTCGTCGAGGATGTCCTCGAAGCGGCGCGTCTTGTAGCCGTTGGAGGAGGTGATGGTGTTGCCGTGCATCGGATCGGTCACCCAGGCCACCTGGGCCCCGGAGTCGCGCACCCCTTCGACCAGTGCGGGCAGGCGATCCCGGATGTTCCCGGCGCCCATGCGGGTGATGAACGTCAGCCGGCCGGGTTCGCGGTCCGGGTCGAGGCGGTCGATCAGCCGCAGCGCGTCGTCGACCGTGGCGGTGGGCCCGAGCTTGACCCCGATCGGATTGCGCAGACGCGCCATGAAGTCGACGTGCGCGCCGTCGAGCTGCCGCGTGCGCTCCCCGATCCACAGGAAGTGCCCGGAGCAGCCGTAGATCTCCCCGGTGCGCGAGTCGATGCGGGAGAGCGCCTCCTCGTAGTCCAGCAGCAGGGCCTCGTGGGAGGCGTAGAACTCCACGACCTTCAGCGCATCGAAGTCCGCGCCGATCGCGTCCATGAAGCGCACGGCCTTGTCGATCTGCCCGGCCAGCTCCTCGTAGCGGTCGTACCCGGCACCGGAGGTGAACCCCCGGTTCCAGGAATGGACCTCGCGCAGGTCGGCGAAGCCGCCGCCGGTGAAGGCGCGCAGCAGGTTCAGCGTCGAGGCGCTGGTGGTGTACGTCCTCCACAGGCGTGCCGGGTCCGGGATCCGCGCCTCGGGCGTGAAGTCGAACTCGTTGACCGCATCGCCGCGGTAGGTGGGCAGGGTCTGTCCGTCCCGTGTCTCCTCGTCGGCCGAGCGCGGCTTGGCGAACTGGCCAGCCATGCGTCCCATCTTCACCACCGGCAGCGAGGCCCCGTAGGTGAGGACCGCCGCCATCTGCAGGATCGTGCGGATCTTGTTGCGGATGCGGTCCGCGGTGGAGTCCGCGAACGTCTCCGCGCAATCGCCCCCGGCGAGCAGGAAGGCCTCTCCTCGGGCCGCGGCGGCGACCCGGTCGCGCAGCACGTCCACCTCCCCGGCGAACACCAGCGGCGGGGCCGCGCGCAGGTCGTCGAAGACCTTCGCGCGTGCCGTCTCGTCGGGCCAGACCGGCTGCTGCACCCGCGGGTACTCGCGCCAGGCACCCAGGGCCGCGAGGCCGTCGTCGGCCGAGGACAGGGTGAAGGCGTGGGCGCGAGCGGGGGCGTCGGGGCTGAATTGAGTCACGCGCCCAGGGTAGCCAGTCCCGCCGGATGCGGAGACGCGATCCCAGGTGACGGTCGCTCAGCCCACAGGGCCCGGCGGTGTCCCGTCGGCCGCGGCGCGCAGGCGCTGCTTCACCACGCTGGCGTACTCGTCCACCCGCTCCTGGCCGGAGAGGGCGTGGATGCTGTCCATCACGGCATCGGTGACCGCACGCAGCACCGTCGCCTCCCCGGCGCCGGAGTTCAGCTCCAGCACGGCCTGCACGTCCACGGGCGGTCCGACGAGGGCGTGGATCCGCGGACGACGGCGCGGGAACCAGCGCCGACCGCGCTGCGCCTCATGGGCTCCGAGCATCGCGACCGGCACGACCGGTGCGCCCGAGGCGAGCGCCAGCCGTGCCACCCCGGTCTTGCCGCGATGCAACCGGCCGTCGGGGCTCCGCGTCCCCTCGGGATAGATCCCCAGCACCTCGCCGCGCTCGAGCACGGCGAGACCGGCCTCGATCGCGGCGCGTGAGGCGGTGCCGCCGCTGCGGTCCACCGGCATGACGCGGATGCCGCGCATCACGGCGGCGGCCACCCGGTGCACCGGGGAACGGCCCTCGAAGATGTCCGACTTGCCGAGGAAGTTCACGCTGCGACGCACCTGCCCGGGGAGGAAGACCGTGTCCGAATACGCCTGGTGGTTCGAGGCCAGGATCACCGGACCGCCCTCCGGGATGTGCTCGGCCCCGCTGATCGTGGGATTCCACAGCACCCTCACCACCGCCATGACGACGGGCTTGGCGATCTCGTACAGCACGTGGGACTCCTGTGTCGGGGCTCTGTCGAGCGCGGATCGGATGAACCTTCTCGGCGCAGGTGCGACGATGGACACATGGCGTTCAGCGAACTCTCCCGCCCGTGGCGCGCGCCCGGTCACTCTAACCCGCGCGGCGGGCTGCTCCTGTGCCACGGCTTCACCGGCACGCCGCAGTCGATGCGGCCCTGGGCGGAGGACCACGCCGGTCGCGGCTGGGCCGTCGACCTGCCGGTGCTGCCCGGCCATGCCACATCGGAGGAGGATCTCGCGGCGACCTCGTGGCGGGACTGGTACGGGTGCGCCCGCGACGCCGCGCTCGCACTGTCGCAGCAGCACGGCCCGATCGCCGTGGGCGGGCTGTCGATGGGCGGCGCGCTCGCACTCGCGCTCGCCGAGGACCCGCAGCTGCGCGGGCGGATCGCCGCCGTCGTCGCCGTGAACCCGGGGATGACGCTGCCGGCGGCGGCCGGCGCGGCGGACCTGATCGCACCGGTGGTGCGCACGCTGCCCGGCATCGGCTCGGACGTCGCGCGCGAAGGGGTCCTCGAGGAGGCCTATGCGCGCATGCCCGTGCGCGCGGTCGGGCAGCTGCGCCGGCTCTTCCGCCGCAGCCGCCGCGGGCTCAGCGCCGTCGAGGTGCCGTTGCTGCTGGCCACGTCGCGCGTCGACCACACCGTCCCACCCACCGACAGCGATATCGTCGCCGCCGGTGTGCGCGGCCCCGTCGAGCGGCTCGCGCTCACGCGCAGCCACCATCTGGCGACGCTGGACCACGATGCCCCGATGCTGTTCGACGCCTCGGCACGTTTCCTCGCTCAGCACGTGCCCGTGCCGGGGAGTCCGCGATGAGCACCGATCCCGGCCAGTCGCCCGAACCGCGGGACGTCGATGCCGAGTTCGCGCGCATGCTCGAGGGCGAGGGGCTGCCGCTGCGCCCCGGCCGGGCGCCGCGGGAGCCTGCCGCTCCGGAGCGGTCCGCGCCGCAGCGCGACGCCGACGGCGGCGGCGAGGACGGGGAGACGCTCTGGTCCGTCAGCGCCGATTCCCCGCCGGATCCGCCGAGCGCGGAATCCGTGGCCCGGGCCCGGGCGGCGCACCCCGCTGCCGGCGGTCGCGGCACGCCGAGGGGTTCACGGGGTGGGGACGTGCCCCGGGAGCTCGACGACGACGAGGTCGTCTACGGCGACTTCGAGGAGCCGGATCCCGACCTGCCCACGCCCTCGGACGCGGCGATGTGGTCGTGGACCGCCCTGATCGGCGGGTTCGTGCTGATGCTCGTCGTCGCCGTGGTCCCCTCCCTCCCGGGGCCGCTGGGCTGGCTCGGCGCTCTGGCGACGCTGGGAGGTCTGATCGCCCTGCTTCTGCGCGCACCTCGCGGGCGCCGTGACGAGGATGACGACGGGGCCGAGGTCTGACCGGCCCGTCCCCGCCCCCGCGCCGCTCAGCGCGCGAGGTCCGCAGCGCCGACGATCCCCGCCCGGTTGCCCATGCCGGCCACGACGAAGGAGGCCAGGGGGCGGTGCGCACGTGCCGTGAGGTTCTTGGCGTAGGCCTCCCGCGCCGGATCCAGCAGCAGGTCCCCGGCCTCCGCGACGCCGCCGCCGACCACGAACACCTCCGGGTCCAGCAGGGAGGCGATCGAGGCCAGGCCCCGCCCCAGCCAGGTGCCGATCTCGGCGATCAGCTCCTGCGCGCCCGGGTCCCCCTGCTGAGCCAGGCGTGTGATCAGCGGTCCATCGATCTCCCGCTTGCTGCCGCCGGCGGCCTGCAGCAGCGGGCTCATCAGCGGGTCGCCCGTCGCCGCCCGCCGCTTCGCGGTGCGCACCAGCGCGGTCCCCGCGGTGTACTGCTCGAGGCAGCCCCGCCGACCGCAGCCGCACCACTGGCCGTCGGGCACTGCAGTGACGTGCGCGATCTCCCCGGCGAAGCCCCCGCTTCCGCGCACCAGCTGCCCGTCGAGGACGACGGCGCCGCCCAGCCCGGTGCCGACGGTCACCATGAGCATGTGCGCGGCCCGGGTGGCCGCACCGAAGCGGTACTCGGCCCAACCGGCGGCGTTCGCGTCGTTCTCGACCACGACCGGCAGCCCGGTGAGGCGCTCGAGCTCCTCGGCGAGCGGGTGCTGCCGCCACGCGAGGTTCGCCGCGAAGTTCACCGTCCGCCGGTCCGCGCCCACGAATCCGGCGGCGCCGACGCCGACGCCGACCACGCTGTGATCGGACCGCAGCTCGGCCACCGCATCGGCGACCGCCGCCTCGATCAGGGCGGCGTCGGTCGCCGGGGTGCTGCGGGTGGTCGTGGCGATGATCTCGCCCGACTCGTCCACCACCCCGGCCGCGATCTTGGTCCCGCCGATGTCCACTCCGATGGAGAGCATGCCGCTCCTGTCCGTTCCGGTCCTCGCGCCGGCGAGGACGGGCTTCGCGAGGGGCGTGCGCCCACCTGCCTGTCGTGCTCCATCGTAAGCGCCGCCTGCCGTAAGCTTGCGCTGACCACACCAGCGCTTCCGGGCAGGCGTCGGCTGCGCCCGCCTCGCGCCACCTGGCCGGATCGAAGGAGATTCGATGAAGCAGTACACCTCGCCCCCGCAGCACGAGAGCCGTCCTGACGAGAATGCGACGGACCTGCTGCTGGGGAGGCTCCGCACGAATCCCTCGGTGCCGATCTACGAGATCGCGCAGGAGGACGGCACCTACCGCCCCGTGAGCACCGCCGACTTCATCGACGAGGTCAAGCAGATCGCGAAGGGGCTGATCGCCGCGGGCATCGAGCCCGGCGACGGGATCGGGATCCTCTCCCGCACCCGGTACGAGTGGGCGCTCGCGGACTGGGCGGTGTGGTGGTCCGGGGGCGTCAGCATCCCGATCTACGAGACCTCCTCCCCCAGCCAGATCCAGTGGATCGCCGCGGATTCCGCGGCGAAGTACGTCCTGGTCGAATCGACCCGGCACAAGGAGGACGTCGAGTCCGTCCGCGGCGAGCTGCCGGAGCTCGAGCACATCGGCGTGCTGGAGGACGGCATCCTCGAGGCGCTGAAGACCCGCGGGGCCGAGGTCAGCGACGAGGACCTCGAGGCCCGTCGCACCTCCCGCCGCCTGGACGACATCGCCACCATCATCTACACCTCCGGGACGACGGGCCAGCCCAAGGGCGCCGAGCTCACCCACGGCAACTTCGTCGACACCAGCCGCAGCGCCGTGAACCTGCTCGGCCAGCATGTGCTGCCCCCCGGCTCCCGGCTGCTGATGTTCCTGCCGCTGGCGCACGTGTTCGCGCGGCTGATCACGGTCCTCGCCGCCTCCTGGCCGGTGACCACCGCTTTCACGCCGGACACGAAGAACCTGCTGGACGATCTCGCCGCGTTCGAGCCCACCTTCCTGCTCGCGGTGCCGCGGGTCTTCGAGAAGGTCTACAACAGCTCGGAGGCCAAGGCGATCGCCGGGGGGAAGGGCAAGATCTTCGCCGCCGCCTCGAAGGCCGCGATCGACTACTCCATGGCGCTCTCGACCGGGAAGGTGCCCTTCGCGCTCAAGGCCAAGCACGCCGTGTTCGACAAGCTGGTCTACGGCAAGCTGCGCGAGGCCATGGGCGGTCGGGTCCAGTGGGCGGTCTCCGGTGGTGCACCGCTCGGTGCCCGGCTGTCGCACTTCTTCCGCGGCATCGGAGTGACGATCCTCGAGGGCTACGGCCTCACCGAGACCACGGCCCCGATCAGTGTGAACCTCCCGTGGGACGTGCGCCCGGGCACCGTCGGGCCGCCGCTGCCCGGCAGCAGCGTCGCGATCGACGACGACGGTGAGATCCTGGTCAAGGGCGTGATGGTCTTCAAGGGGTACCACAACAATCCCGAGGCCACCGCGGAGTCGATGACCGACGGCTGGTTCCGCACCGGTGATCTGGGAGCCCTCGACGAGGAGGGCAACCTCACCATCACGGGCCGTTCCAAGGAGGTCATCGTCACCGCGGGTGGGAAGAACATCTCCCCGGCCCAGCTCGAGGACCAGCTGCGCGCCCATCCGCTGATCAGCCAGTGCGTGGTGATCGGCGACCAGAAGCCGTTCGTCGCCGCCATCCTCACGCTGGACGAGGAGATGCTCGGCACCTGGCTGGCGAACAATTCGCTGCCGGAGATGACCGTCGCCGAGGCCGCGCGGAACGAGGAGGTCCGTGCGGAGCTGCAGTCGGTGGTCGACAGCGCCAACCGGTCCGTCTCCCGGGCCGAGTCGATCCGTGCCTTCGAGATCATCGACTCGGACTTCACCGAGGAGAACGGCTACCTCACGCCGTCGCTGAAGCTGAAGCGCAACGTGGTCGTCAAGGACCTCGCACCGGTCATCGAGAAGATCTACTCGGGCCGGAAGCCCGCGAGCTGACCCCGGTCCGGCCTCGACGACCCCGGCGGACCGGCGAGCGCTCGCCGCACGATCGGGCTGTCGGGGTGGCGTCGTACGCTTCGACCATGTCCGCACGTCGCCAGCTGAGCTTCGACGATCTCGGCACCCCTCTGGCGGAGGCGACTCTGGTGGTGGTGGACCTCGAGACCACCGGGACGGACCCGGCGGCGGACGCGATCACCGAGATCGGCGCGGTGAAGGTGCGCGGCGGGGAGGTGCTCGGCGAGTTCCGCACCTTCGTCGATCCGGAGCGCCCGATCCCCGCCTTCGTCGCGGCGCTGACCGGCATCACCGATGCCGCGGTCGCGCAGGCTCCCTCGATCCGCACGGTGCTGCCGATGTTCCTGGACTTCGTCGGCGACGCCGCACTGGTGGCGCACAACGCCCGCTTCGACGTCGACTTCCTCAGCGCGCAGGCCGCGGCCTGCGGCATCACCTGGCCCCGGCCCCGGGTGCTGGACACCCTCGCCCTCGCGCGCACGGTGTTCCGCCGCGACGAGGTCCGCGACCACAAGCTCTCCACCCTCGCCCGTCATGTCGGGGCGCGCATCACCCCGGACCATCGCGCGCTCTCCGACGCCCGGGCCACCGTCGACGTGCTGCACGCGATCATCGAGCGGCTCGGCGCTGCGGGCGCCTCCACCCTCGAGGACCTCAGCACCGCGCACCGGCGGGCGACGCCGACGCAGCTGCGCAAGAAGCACCTCGCCGACGACGTCCCCGCCGTCCCCGGGGTGTACCAGTTCCTCGACGGCCACGGCGCGGTGCTCTACGTGGGCACCTCCCGCAACCTGCGCTCCCGGGTGCGCACCTATTTCACGGCGGCGGAGACCCGGCGCAGGGTGCTGGACATGCTCCCCCGGGCCGAGTCGATCCGCACGATCGAGTGCGCCACAGCGACCGAGGCGGCGATCCGCGAGCTGCGGATCATCGCGCAGGAGAGACCTCCCTCGAATCGGCACGGGCTGCATCCGGAGAAGGCGCACTGGCTGCGCCTGGCCCCCGGCGGGCAGGGCCTGCGCGCCGCCCGGCTGGCGAGGACCGAGGCCGACGGCTCCGCCCAGATCGGGCCGCTCACCTCGCGGCACGAGGCCGAGCCTCTGCGCGCCCTGCTCACGGACGCGATGCTCGGGCGGGGCGCAGGCCTCGAGGCGGGTGCCCAGCGCGAGATCGCCTCGAGCGGGCACCGCGCGCGGCTGCGACGGGCGATGGTCGAGGATCCCGCCGAGGTGCTCGACCACGTCGCGGCCAGGCTCCGCGCCCACGTGGAGGCGGGGCGCTACGAGGACGCCGAGAAGCTGAGACGGCTCACCCGCTCCTACCTCGCCGCGGCTCGCCGCGCCTCGAGGCTCCGCGCCCTCGCCGAGGTGCCGCTGCTGATCGCCGCACGCCCCAGCACGGAGCCGGTGATCGGCGGGCGCGGCTGGGAGCTGCTCGCCGTCCGCCACGGACGCTTCTCCGGCACGACCCTGGTCGCCTCCGGCAAGGATCCGCTGCCCTTCGCCCGCTCCCTCGAGCTGACGGGCGCCGGGGAGGCGGAACTGGCTGCCCCGCTGTGCCAGGGGTACCACCAGGAGGCGGAGATCCTCCTGGGGTGGCTCGAGGGGGAGGGGGTCCGCACCGTGCTCGTCGACGGCACCTGGCGCGTCCCGGCCCGGGCCCGATTCGATCAGGAGCATCTCGCACTGCGCTTCGCACGGACCGCCGTGGCCGCGGGGGCATAGGCTCGGAGGGAACGTCCCGCTGTGCCCGGCCGCCTGTCGAAGGAGAACCCATGATCACCGCCATCGTCTCGATCGTCGTCGAGCCCAGCCGCATCCCCGAGGTCGCCGAGCAGGTCGTGGACATCGAAGGGATCGAGCAGGTGTACTCGGTCACCGGCGACGTCGATCTGATCGCCGTGGCCCGGGTACGGGCGCACGAGGACCTCGCCGGTGTGATCGCCGGCGCGCTGAGCCGGGTCGACGGCGTGCTGGACACCACCACGAACATCGCGTTCAAGACCTACTCGAAGCGCGACCTCGACGCCGCCTTCGACCTGGGGATCGACGGCTGAGCGACGTGCTGCGAGCTCGCGAGCGGCAGGAGCTCAGCCGCGGCGGGCGTGGATCTCCTGCGAGGCGGCGGCCCAGCGCTCGACGAGCGCTGCGGGTCGGCCGGAGTCCAGCGCCTCGGTGACCTCCTCGAAGGCGCCCACGAAGCGCTCCTCGAACCCGTCGGACGCCTGCTGGTCGATGCCGTCGAACGCGACCACGCCGGCAGCGGCGTTCAGCAGTACGGCATCGCGGACGGGCCGCATCCGTCCCGTCATCACCCCGGCGTAGAGATCGCGGGCCACCTGCGCGTTCTGCTCCGCGCTGCCTCCGCGCAGCGCATCGTGCCCGCTGCGCGGCACGCCCAGCAGGGTCGCCGGGTCCAGCACGTGCTCGCGCACCTGGCCGCCGCGCACCTCCCAGACATCGGAGGCAGCGCTGACCGTGAGCTCGTCGAGGCCGTCCTGGCCGCGGAAGACCAGCGCGCTGGTGCCGCGCGAGGCGAAGACGCCGGCAACCGTCGGCGCGATCACCGGGTCCGCGACGCCGACGGCCCCGGCGCGCGGGCGCCCGGGGTTGGTGAGCGGTCCGAGGATGTTCATCACGGTGGGGATGCCCAGTCCGCGACGCGCCTCTGCGGCGAACTTCATCGAGGGGTGGAACACCTGCGCGAACAGGAACGTCATCCCGATCGTGGTGACCAGCTCCTCCACGTCGCGCACCGGGAGGTCGAGTCGTACGCCGAGCGCTTCCAGCACGTCGGCCGAGCCGGACTTGGAGGTCGAGGCGCGGTTGCCGTGCTTGACCACCGTCCTGCCGGTGGAGGCGATCACCATCGAGGCCATCGTGGAGATGTTGACGGTCTGGGCCAGATCACCACCGGTGCCGACGATGTCGACCGCTCGCTGCGGCGCCTCGACCGGATGGGCGTGCGCGATCATCGAGTCCGCCAGCGCCTCGAGCTCCGTGCTGGTCACGCCCTTGGCCTGCAGAGCGACCAGGAACCCCGCGAGCTGCACGGGGCTGGCCGCCCCGGACATCACCTCGTCCATGGCCCAGGATGCCGCAGCCGCTTCCAGCTCCTCGCCGCGCACCAGGCGCGACGTGATCCGTGACCAGGTGGGGGTGTTCTCGCTCATGCCCCGATCATCGCATCACCCCACGTTGCGCCGTCGACCTGATCACGGTGCGGATCACGGAACGATCACGGCCACGCAGGCCCAGGTCACCGTGACGGGGCGGGAGCGTGTCCCGGTTCGTGACACGTCGTCAGGAGGGATATGCTGGCCCGGTCCGCCCGGGGCGCAGGCCCCGCGATGTGCCCGGTCGTCGTGTACCGGCACACCGAATCTGACGACACGACATAATGGTGACGTGACTACTGCGACCCTGACTGAGCGCCCCTCCGCCGCTGCCTCCCCAGCGGTCGGCCGCCCGAACCCCACGCAGATCGGCACCCTGGTCTGGCTGTCCAGTGAGCTGATGTTCTTCGGCGGCCTGTTCGCGATGCTCTTCACCCTGCGTTCGATGGCGCCGGACACCTTCGCCGACGGCCAGGCCAACTTCAAGCACGGGTTCGCCCTGCTGAACACGTCGATCCTGGTGTTCAGCTCCGTCACGTGCCAGATCGGCGTCTTCATGGCCGAGGGACGCTTCCCGTGGGGCAAGCCGTTCCCGCCGCGCAAGCGCCGCGAGGGCTCGGTCTTCAACATCGCCGGCTGGGGGATGATCGAGTGGTACACGGTCACCTTCATCCTCGGCGCGATCTTCGTCTCCGGCCAGGCCTTCGAGTACACCGAGCTCTTCCACCACGGCGTGACGATGTCCTCCTCGCCGTTCAGCTCGGTCTTCTTCCTCTCCACCGGCTTCCACGGCATCCACGTGCTCGGCGGGCTCATCGCCTTCCTGATGGTGCTGATGCGCGCCTACGTCGCGGACAGCTTCACCGCGCATGAGCAGGTCTCCGCGATCTGCATCTCCTACTACTGGCACTTCGTCGACGTGGTCTGGATCGTGCTCTTCTTCATCGTGTACATGCTCGACCCGCTGATGGCGCTCGGCGACTCCGGTCACGTGATCCCGGTGACGTTCGACTGGAGCATCTTCTGAGCCCCGTGCACGGCCCGGTCAGCACACCCGGGTCCACCCCGACATCTCCCTCCCCCGTCCGCCCCCTCCACGAAACGAGGTCCGAACCGTGAAGGCTCTCGCCGCACGTCGCCATCACCCGATGGCGCTACTCGTGATCCTGTTGCTCGCGCTCGTCGCGACCGGCGGGCTGTACGCGGCCCTGCAGCCGCAGACGGCACAGGCCGAGGCCTACACGCAGGACGACGTCGACGAGGGCGAGGCGCTCTTCCTCGCCAACTGCGCCACCTGCCACGGCCGCAACGCCGAAGGCCTCACCGATGCCGACGGCAGCACGCTCGGCCCGTCGCTGATCGGTGTCGGCGCCGCCGCCGTCGACTTCCAGGTCGGCACCGGTCGCATGCCGATGCAGCACTCCGGCGCCCAGGCGGCCCGCAAGTCCCCGCAGATGACCGAGGAGCAGACGCGCCAGCTGGCCGCCTACGTCGCATCGCTGGGCCCCGGTCCCTCGGTCCCCGCCGAGGAGTGGCTGGACAGCAGCCAGGGCGATGCCACCAAGGGCGGCGAGATCTTCCGCATCAACTGCGCCATGTGCCACAACGCGGCCGGCGCCGGCGGCGCCCTGACCCGCGGCAAGTACGCTCCGCCGGTCGTCGGCGTCGATCCCCAGCACGTCTACGAGGCGATGGAGACCGGGCCCCAGAACATGCCCGTCTTCAACGACAACAACCTCTCCCCCTCCGACAAGCGTGATGTCATCACGTACCTCGAGACCCTCGAGGAGACCGGCTCGCCCGGCGGCATCTCGCTGGGTTCCCTGGGTCCGGTGACCGAGGGTCTGTACGCGTGGACGATCATCCTGTCCCTGCTCCTGGGCTGCGCAGTCTGGCTGGGGGCGAAGGCCAAGTGAATTCGAGCATGAACAACACTCCCGACGGCAGCACCTCTCGCAGCGTGAGCGCGGTCGCCCCCAAGGAGGGCGGCGGCTTCCCGAACCCGGGTCTTCCTCCCCACGTCCCCCGCCAGGCGGACCTGTCCAAGGCCGCGGAGAAGCGCGCCGAGCGCGTCGTCGCCGCGATGTTCGTCCTCAGCGTCGTCGGCTCGGTCGTGTTCGTCCTGGCCTACTTCCTGGTCACCCCGACCGGCGCGAACATCTTCGCCGCGCAGGGGTCGCCCAGCGCACTGTGGTGGTCCAACCTGGTCACCGGGCTGGGTCTGGCGATCGCGGTCTTCTTCATCGGTGCCGCGGCCGTCCACTGGGCCAAGACGCTGATGCCCGACGAGGAGATGGTCGAGGAGCGCCACGACATCCGCAGCTCCGACGAGACCCGTGAGGTCGCGGCGGGCATCATCACCGACGGTCTCGATGAGTCCGGCATCGCTCGCCGTCCCCTGATCGTCACGGCGATGGTGGCATCGCTGACGGCGCTGCCGATCGCGGTCCTCGCACCGCTGTCGACGCTGGGCCCGCTGCCGGGCAACAAGCTGCACCACACCTTCTGGGGCCACAACCCCGGGCAGCGCCTCGCCCGCGACCACGACGGCACGCCGATCAAGCTCGCCGACGTCGCGATGAACTCGATCTTCCACGTGATGCCCGAGGGCCTCACCGCCGAGACGCCGCACCACCTCGAGGAGCGCGCGAAGGCCGCTGCGGTCATCGTCCGCTTCGACCCGAAGCTCTCGAAGAACGAGGAGAGCGCGTCGATGGGCATCGACGGCGTGCTCGCCTTCTCGAAGATCTGCACGCACGTCGGCTGCCCGGTGGCCCTCTACGAGCAGCAGACCCACCACATGCTCTGCCCGTGCCACCAGTCCACCTTCGACGTCACCGACGGTGCCAAGGTGATCTTCGGCCCGGCGCATCGCCCGCTCCCCCAGCTGCCGATCGAGGTGGACGACGAGGGATACCTCATCGCCCCCGGTGACTTCACCGAGCCGATCGGGCCCAGCTTCTGGAACATCCACAAGGACAAGCCCATGTCCGATTCGCCCAAGGACAAGTGATCCCGTGACGACCACGACTCCCAGCACCCGGAAGCCGGCTCCCGGCGCCGGTGAAGGCTCCCGCGTGTACAAGCTCGGCGCGGTGGGCGGCGACTGGCTCGACCAGCGCGTCGCCGGCGGCGGCTTCGTCCGGTTCATCGCCCGCAAGATCTTCCCCGACCACTGGTCGTTCATGTTCGGCGAGGTCGCGCTCTACAGCTTCGTGATCCTGCTGATCTCGGGCACCTTCCTCACCATGTTCTTCGACCCCTCCATGGAGGAGGTCGTCTACAACGGCCCCTACGAGGCACTGCAGGGCATGACCATGTCCCGCGCCTACGAGTCCGTGCTGGAGATCTCCTTCGAGCTCCGCGGCGGCCTGCTGTTCCGGCAGATGCACCACTGGGCTGCGCTCGTGTTCATGGTCGCGGTCTTCGTGCACATGTTCCGTGTGTTCTTCACCGGTGCGTTCCGCAAGCCGCGAGAGCTCAACTGGCTGGTGGGCTTCTCCCTCATGGTGCTCGGCATGGTCGCCGGCTTCTCCGGCTACTCCCTGCCCGACGACGTCCTTTCCGGCAACGGTGTGCGCATCATCGACGGCCTGCTCAAGGCGATGCCGATCGTCGGCACCTATCTGTCGATGCTGCTGTTCGGCGGCGAGTTCCCGGGCACCGACATCATCCCGCGGCTGTTCACCATCCACATCCTGCTCGTGCCCGCCCTGATCCTGGGCCTCATCGGCATCCACCTGGTGCTGCTGGTGCTGCACAAGCACACCCAGTACCCCGGTCCGGGCCGCACGGAGCGCAACGTGGTCGGCTTCCCGGTGTTCCCCGTGTACGCGGCCAAGGCCGGCGGGTTCTTCTTCCTGGTCTTCGGCATCATCACGCTCATCTCGGCGACCACCTCGATCAACGCGGTCTGGGTGTACGGCCCCTACGACCCCTCCCCCGTCTCCGCCGGTTCGCAGCCGGACTGGTACATGCTCTGGACCGACGGCGGCCTCCGCCTGATCCCGGGCTGGGAGTCCACGATCTTCGGCTACGTGCTGTCGTGGAACATGCTGATCCCCTTCGCGGTGTACGGCCTGCTGCTGGCGTCCCTCGCCCTGTACCCGTTCATCGAGGCGTGGGTGACCGGTGACGATCGTGAGCACCACCTGAACGACCTGCCCTACAACGCGCCCGTCCGCACCGGTCTCGGAGTCGCCTGGATCATGGTCTACCTGATCCTCGCGCTGGCGGCCACGAACGACCTGATCGCGATCGCACTGGACCTCTCGATCAACGACCTCACGTGGGCGTTCCGCATCGGCATCTTCGTCGCCCCGGTCCTGGCGTTCTTCATCACCAAGCGGTTGTGCCTGTCCATCCAGCGCCAGAAGCGGCAGAAGGCGCTCCACGGCGAGGAGACCTCGCGCGTGGTCCGCACGGGCACCGGCGAGATGCTGGAGATCCATGCTCCGCTGAGCGACCACGACCGCTGGATCCTGGTGCAGCACGACGACTACCGTCCGCTCGCCGCGGGCAAGGGCGTCTCCTCCCTCCGGGCGAAGGCGACCAGCTTCTTCTTCAAGGACCGCATCGAGCCGGTCACCCCGGCCGAGCTGCGGGCGGCGCTCGAGCACTCCGGCCACGAGAAGCACGTCATCGACGAGGCGACCGGCGGGGACTACAGCACCCCGGCCGAGAAGACGCTCATGCACTGAGCCGGCACCGCCCAGGCGTCATGCATGGCGCATCGGACGGGCCCCGAGGGAGACAGCTCTCCTTCGGGGCCCGTCTTCGCTTGCGCCGAGGCGTCGATGGTGCCGACGACCGGACAGAGGCACGCCCTGGGACGGTGCGGCGCATAGCGGGTACGGGCTCCCCCACTACCGGCAGCCGGTCGCGGGGCGGCGCGGTCCCCCGGGAACGCGCTCCGTCGGCGGGTGCTCGCGACCGCGCCCGCCGACGACTGCGCCCTCCCTACGCCGCTCCGTGCCGACTCTGGCGCGTTCCGTGGCCGCTCAGTACGCGTTGGGCGGCACCGGCCGACGGCCGGCGTCGGGATGTCGTCCTGCCGCGAGCTCGACCAGGTGGCGTGCCGCGACAGCGCTGAGACGGCGGTCTGCCCGGCGCAGCACGCGCAGGGAGCGCAACGGGGCGGTGGAGGCGTCGAGTCCCGCCAGGCGCAGCGTCTCCCGCGCCCAGTCCGTCGCACCCGTGAGGTGCGGGTCGTCGGGGAACAGGCGGCGCAGCTGCCTCCTTGCGCGCTCCACAGGGCTCCGGCTGCTGATCATGCGCATCTCCCCTCCACGATGTCCGCGCCACCTCCCGTGCGCGAGTGCCGCTTGGACGATGCGGGGTCCCGTGGCGCGCAGGTACCGCGAGCGTACCCGTGTGAGGTGCTCCCGGTCCCGCGCTCGCGAGCTCTCGGCCCGGCGAGTGCTGCCGGAGCACGGCGATAATGCACAGCGTATATCAGCTGTACAGGGCATTACGCATGATGAGGCGGGGCAGCGGCTCTCGGCCTGGCGGCCGTATGGTGACGCCGACGTACCGCACTGAGTCGACGTCATCGGTGCATGCTCTGCGAACCCTGTTGATCCTGGCGGTCAGCATCTCACGAGGAGTGCCGTTCATCAGCCGCACGGGACCGTGTCCGCGGACGACGAGAGTCAGGGGCCGGCCGAGCCGGGCCGCACCGCTGCAGGGGGCGTGGACAGCGCCGGGCCCCGCATCGGGAGACGATGCGGGGCCCGGGGCTGGAAGAGCGGCCGGCGAGAAGGTGCCGCTGCGGCCGCTCAGTGAGCGTGCTGGCCGGAGGAGAACTCCAGGACCCACAGGAGCACGCCGTAGATGGCGAAGATGACGCCGAAGGCGAAGATCCACCATCCAGCGGCCACACCGAGGAAGACCAGCGCCGCGCCGAGGGATGCCCACAGCGGTGCCCAGCTGTATGGGGAGAAGCTCCCCTGGACGCCGGCTGCCTCGGAGACCTCGCCGTCCAGGTCGTCGGAGGCATCCAGCGCGTGGCGCCGTGCGTTGATGGTCAGAGCCATCCCGATCATGAAGCCCAGGCCCGAGAGGGCCAGGAACGCGGGGAAGCCAACCGTCTCGATACCGTGCGGCTCGTAGCGGTGGGTGACGAGCCCGTAGGCGATCGCCACGATCAGGAAGAATACTCCCAGGATCCAGAAGATCTTTGCGCTTGCTCTCATGTCAGTTCGTCCTCGGGTTCAGGGCGGGCTCTTCCGCGAGCATGTGATCCTGCAGCGCGACCTCCGGATGGTGCAGATCGAAGGCGGGGCGCTCGGAGCGCACGCGGGGCAGCGAGTGGAAGTTGTGGCGCGGCGGCGGGCACGAGGTGGCCCACTCGAGGGACGCGCCGTAGCCCCACGGGTCGTCGACCTCGACCTTCTTGCCCTTGAGGTGGGTGAGCACCACGTTGAGCAGGAACGGCAGGGTCGAGACGCCCATGATGAAGGCACCGACGGTGGAGATCTGGTTCATCCAGTCGAAGCCGTCCTCGGCCAGGTAGTTCACGTAACGGCGGGGAGCGCCGTAGACGCCGAGCCAGTGCTGGATGAGGAACGTCATGTGGAAGCCGATGGTGAGCAGCCAGAAGTGGATCTTGCCGATCCCCTCGTGGAGCTTGTACCCGAACATCTTGGGCCACCAGAAGTAGAAGCCCGCGAACATCTCGAAGACCACGGTGCCGGCCATCACGTAGTGGAAGTGCGCGACCACGAAGTAGGTGTCGGAGATGTGGAAGTCCAGCACCGGCGAGGAGAGGATCACCCCGGTGAGGCCACCGAAGATGAAGGTGGTGAGGAAGCCGAGCGTGAACAGCATCGGCGTCTCGAAGGTGAGCGAGCCCCGCCACATGGTCCCGACCCAGTTGAAGAACTTCACGCCCGTCGGGACGGCGATGAGCATCGTCATGAAGGCGAAGAAGTCCAGCATCACCGCGCCGGTGGTGTACATGTGGTGCGCCCAGACGGTCACGGACAGCGCCGCGATCGAGATCGTCGCGCCGACCAGCGTCTTGTAGCCGAAGATCGGCTTGCGCGAGAAGACCGGGATGATCTCGGTGGCGATGCCGAAGAACGGCAGCGCGAGCACGTACACCTCGGGGTGACCGAAGAACCAGAACAGGTGCTGCCACAGCACCGGACCGCCGTTGGCCGCATCGAAGATGTTCGCATCGAAGCGTCGATCCGCTCCCAGTGCCAGCAGCGCGGAGGCCAGCGGCGGGAACGCCATCAGCACGAGCACGCCTGTGATCAGCGCGTTCCAGGTGAAGATCGGCATGCGGAACATGGTCATGCCGGGCATGCGCATGCACAGGATCGTGGTGATGAAGTTGACCGAGCCCAAGATCGTCCCGAAGCCCTGCAGGGCCAGGCCGAAGACCCACAGATCACCGCCCAGGCCGGGCGAGAACGTGGTGTCCGACAGCGGCGCGTAGGCGAACCAGCCGAAGGAGGCCGCCCCCTGAGGGGTGAGGAAGCCGGAGACCACGATCAGCGAGCCGAAGCCGGTGATCCAGAAGGCGAACATGTTCAGGCGCGGGAACGCCATGTCCACTGCACCGATCTGCAGCGGCACCAGGTAGTTCGCGAAGCCGTTGAACAGCGGCGTGCCGAACATCAGCAGCATGATCGTGCCGTGCATCGTGAACAGCTGGTTGTACTGGTCCTTGGAGACCACCACCTGCAGCCCCGGCTCCCACAGCTCGGAGCGGATGCCGAGGGCGAGCAGGCCTCCGAGCGCGAAGAACGCGAACGCCATACCCATGTACATCATGCCGATCAGCTTGTGATCGGTGGTGGTCAGCAGGTTGAAGAGCTGTCGGCCGAGGCTCGTCGGCCGTTCCTCCTGGAACCGCGTCGGCACCGGGGTGGTCGGTGCCGCGGTGGTCTCGGTGCTCACTCGTTGTCTCCCTCACTCACGGCGGCCTTGTCCTCGGAGTAGCGCGGGCCGGCGTCGTCCTGCTTCTCGCGCATGCTCCACTCCTTGTCGTTGCGGTTCAGGTCGACACCGAGCTGACCCTCGTAGCCCTGCGAGCGCAGCTCCTCCATGTGGGCGTCGAACTCCTCCTGCGAGACGACGACCACGTTGAAGAGCATGTCGGAGTGGTACTCGCCGCACAGCTCGGCGCACTTGCCGGCGTAGACGCCCTCGCGGGTCGGCGTGACCTGGAAGGTGTTGGTGTGGCCCGGCATCATGTCCTTCTTGTACAGGAAGTCCACGACCCAGAAGGAATGGATGACGTCACGGGAGTCGAGTCGGAACTCGACGGTCTGGTCCACGGGCAGGTACAGCGTCGGCAGCGAGTCGGCGGCCCCCGGCTCGCCGGTGGCGAAGGACTGCACGCCGGCGGGCTCGTGGACGTCGTCGTCGACGTAGTTGATGTCCCAGCTCCACTGCTTGGCCACGACGTTGACGGTGTAGTCCGGCTCGTCCACGTGCATCTCGATCTCACGGGCGTCGCGCTGGGTGAAGTAGAACAGGGTCAGCACCATGACCACGGGCACGAGCGTGAACATGAGCTCGAGCGGCACGTGGTAGCGCAGCTGCACCGGGAAGCCCGCGTCGTGCTTGCGGCGGCGGTAGGCGATCGCACACCAGATCGTCAGGCCCCAGATGATGAGGCCGACGAGGACCAGGACCGTCCACGAGCCGACCCAGAGGTTGGTGATCCGTTCGGTCTGGTCGGTGACCTCCTGACCGTCGGCCGGGCCGGGCATGAACCCGCGCTGCTGCGCCTGGGTGCAGCCGGAGAGGACCAGTGCGGCCAGGGCGAGGCCTGCTGCCGCTGCACGGCGTCCGCGTCGCGCACGCTGGGGGACCTGGGGGATCACAGGGGATGACCTTCCGCTCGTCGTCCCCACACCTCGTGACCGTGCCGGGCCCTCGGTCCCGGCCGGCTCCGTGATGTGGAGCTGGTACTGATGTGGGCGGTACATGCCCACGGTGCCGCGCCCTCCCGCTTCGGAAGGGACGAGGTGGGCCCGCGGCTCACCCTTTGACGGCACATCGTCATCATACGACTTCTTCGAGGTGCTGAGGTCACCTCGACTCGCCGCGACCATCGACGCCCCGCTGTCCGTGATCGGTCCGTGATCTCGGCGTCACCGTTCTCACACGGAGAAGGGCCCGGCCGGGTGACGTGATCGTCACCGGCGCGGGCCCGGATCCGGACCGGACACGGCCGCGTCATGCGGGCGTCCTGGTCGTGGCGGCTCAGCCGAAGGAGTCGCCGCAGGCGCAGGAGCTGCCCGCATTGGGGTTGTCGATGGTGAAGCCCTGCTTCTCGATGGTGTCGGCGAAGTCGATCACCGCACCCGTGAGATAGGGGCTGCTCATCTTGTCGACGACGACCTCGACGCCGTCGAAGTCGGCCACCAGGTCGTTGTCCATGGTGCGCTCGTCGAAGTAGAGCTGGTAGATCAGGCCGGAGCAGCCGCCGGGCTGCACCGCGATGCGCAGGCGCAGGTCATCGCGACCCTCCTGCTCGAGCAGGGTGTTCACCTTCTGGGCGGCGCCGGGGGTGAGGGTGACGCCATGCGCGGCGGCGGGGCGCTCGGTGGTGGGCGTGGTCATGAGGTCCTCCTCGAAACTCGTCTGCGGCCAGGATACGCCCCGACGGTGCCGAACGGGGCGCGGAGGTCCCGGGGAGCCGTGCCGGGCCTCACGGCGGCGCGATCCTCCGCGGGCACCTCACAGCACGCCGCGGAAGAGAGCGACCAGCAGGATCCCGAGGTACCCGAGCAGGACACCGACGACGGCTCCCGCGGCGCCGTCCCGGCTGCGCCCCGTCAGCACGGTGGAGACGGCGATGAGCAGCACCGCCGCCACGACGATCAGACCCCGCCACACGAAGAAGTAGCCGGCGAGGAAGCCGATCACGAGGCCGACGAACAGCATCGGCACCAGCATCGGGGACACCGGAGTGCTCGAGGAGCCGCCGCCTCCCGGAGAGTCGGAGCGCTGCGACGGGTGGTTCATGCCCCTCGACCGTCCAGAGCACCGGCGCCGCGCAGCAGCAGGGCCTCGGCGAGGCAGACCTTCGCGAACTCGCCGAGGTGGAGCGACTCGTCGATGCCGTGCGCCCGGGACTCGGGATCCTCCACGCCGGTGACGAGCACCTCGGCCCGCGGGAACACCTCCAGCAGGTCTGCGATGAACGGGATGGAGCCGCCCAGCCCGGTGTCCACCGCCGGCGCGCCCCAGGCACGTTCGAAGGACTGCCTGGCGAGATCCATCGCCGGCGCGTCCTGGCTCGCCCGGTAGGGCTTGCCCTCCTCGCCGCGGTGGATCGTCACCTGCGCGGTGGAGGGGGCATGGCGCTCCAGGTGGGCGACGAGGGCCTCCATCGCCGAGGCGGGGTCCTCTCCCGGCGGGATGCGCAGGGACACCTTCGCCCGCGAGACCGGCACCAGTGTGTTGGAGGCGTCGCGCACGCTCGGCGCGTCGATGCCGATCACGGAGAGGGCCGGCCGGGTCCAGAGCCGGGCGGTCAACGATCCGGAGCCCGAGAGCTCCGCGCCGTCGACCACTCCGGCGTCGCGCCGGTAGTCCGCCTCGTCCATCTCGACCGCGGGGTCCTCGGCGCGCACCAGTCCGTCCACGGCCACCTCGCCGTTCTCGTCGTGCAGCGTGGCCAGGAGCCGCGACATCTGGGTCAGCGCATCGAGCACCGGCCCGCCGAAGAGCCCGGAGTGGACGGCGTGGTCCAGCGCGCGCAGCTCGATCACCAGGTCCACCACGCCGCGCAGGCTGGTGGTCAGGGCAGGGGTGCCCACCGCCCAGTTCGCGGAGTCGGCGACGATGATCAGATCGGCCTCCAGGCGGTCCCGGTGGGCCTCGATGAAAGGACGGAACGTCGGCGATCCGGCCTCCTCCTCACCCTCGACGAACACCGTCACCCCGATCCCGTCGGCGGCGAGCTCCTCCCCCACCAGACGCAGCGCCGTGACATGGGCCATCACGCCGGCCTTGTCGTCCGCGGCACCGCGGCCGTAGAGGCGGCCGTCGCGTTCGACGGGCTCGAAGGGGTCGCTGGTCCAGTCCTCGACCGCGCCGGTGGGCTGGACGTCGTGGTGGGCGTACAGCAGGACGGTGGGCCGGCCCGCTGCGGCAGGGGTCCGCCCGATCACCGCAGGGCTGCCGCCCTCGACCGATTCGATGCTCACCTCGGCCATCCCGGCGCCGCGCAGCAGCTCGGCGACCGCTTCGGCGCTGCGGCGCACCGGCTCCCGGTCGTAGCCCTCGAAGGCGATCGACGGGATGCGCACCAGATCCTGGAGGTCCTCGACGGCGTTCGGCAGCAGCGTCTCGAGCCGGGCCCGCAGCGCCTCGACCTCCTGGACGTCACCGGTGCGGACAGGGCGGGATGACGGATCACGAGTGCTCATGCCCGTCACGGTACCGCCGCGGCCCGGATGCCGAGGCCGCCCCGCGGCATCTCACGCACGCGCCCGGGGAGGCCACAGCGGACGTCACCTAGACTGCTGCGGTGATCTTCCGCAAGTCCGAACCCCCGCAGAGCCCCGAGCCCGAGCCGCAGCCCGCGCGCCCCGGCTCCAAGGGCCGTCCCACCCGTTCCCGCAAGGAGGCCGAGGCGGCGCGCCGCCGGCCCCTGGTGGTCGATGACCGCAAGGAGGCGCGTCGTCGCGACCGGGAGAGGGCGAACCGGGAGCGCCGGGAGGCGCAGCACGCCCTCATGACCGGGGACGAGAGGAAGATGCCGGCTCAGCATCGCGGCCCGGAGCGGAGGTTCGTGCGGGACGTGGTCGACTCGCGCTGGAACATCGCGGAGCTCTTCTTCCCGATCGCTCTGGTGTTCATGGTGATCATGCTGTTCCTGCCGCTGATCCGCCCGGAGCTCACCACCATGCTGAGCACCGGCATGGTCATCGTGCTGTGGGGCGGCATCGCGGTGTGCGTGGTCGACAGCCTCTTCCTGCGCACCCGGATCCGCCGGCAGGTCGCCGAGCGCTTCGGCGACGTCGAGCGCGGCCTGGTGGGCTACGGCATCATGCGGGCGATCCAGATCCGTCGCTTCCGTCTGCCCCGTGCGCAGATCAAGCACGGCCAGGCGCCGCGCTGACCTCTTCCGGCGGTGCCGGCGGCTCCGCCGAGCGCACGCGGGTCCCCACACCCACGAGGACGGCCGACGCGGAGATCCGCGTCGGCCGTCCTTCTGTGTGCGAGGGCGCTCAGGCGTCCCCGCCCGCCGCCGCACCGGTGAAGGACGAGGCCTGCGGCCCCTTCTCGCCGCGCGGCGCGGGCCTGGTGTCGACCCCGGCCTCCTTGCGCTGCTGCGGCGTGATCGGTGCCGGAGCGGCGGTCAGCGGATCGAAGCCGTTGCCGGTCTTGGGGAACGCGATGACCTCGCGGATCGAGTCCTCCCCCGCGAGCAGCGCCACGATCCGGTCCCAGCCGAAGGCGATGCCGCCATGGGGCGGGGCGCCGAACTGGAACGCCTCGAGCAGGAAGCCGAACTTCTCCTTCGCCTCCTCCTCGTCGATGCCCATCAGGCGGAAGACGCGCTGCTGCACGGCCTGGTCATGGATACGGATCGAGCCGCCGCCGATCTCGTTGCCGTTGCACACGAGGTCGTAGGCGTAGGCCAGCGCGGAACCCGGGTCGGTGTCGAAGCTGTCGAGGAACTCCGGCTTCGGGCTCGTGAAGGCGTGGTGGACAGCGGTCCAGGCGCCGGAGCCGACGGCGACGTCACCAGCGGCGACGGCGTCACCGGCGGGCTCGAAGAGCGGCGCGTCGACGACCCAGAGGAAGGACCACTGGGACTCGTCGATCAGCTCGCAGCGGCGGGCGATCTCCTGGCGGGCGGCGCCGAGCAGGGCACGCCCCGCGCTCGGCTTGTCCGCGGCGAAGAAGATGCAGTCGCCGGGGGCGGCGCCGACGTGGGCGGCGAGGCCCGCCTTCTCCTGCTCGGAGATGTTCTTCGCGACCGGACCGCCGAGCTCGCCGTCCTCACCGACGGTGACATAGGCCAGGCCCTTGGCGCCGCGCTGCTTGGCCCACTCCTGCCAGGCGTCGAACTGCCGGCGCGGCTGGGAGGCGCCGCCGGGCATGACGACCGCACCGACGTAGTCCGCCGTGAAGACGCGGAAGGGGGTCTCGGCGAAGAACTCGGTGCAGTCGACCAGCTCGACACCGAAGCGCAGGTCCGGCTTGTCGCTGCCGTAGCGCTCCATGGCCTCGGCGTAGGTCATCCGCGGGAAGGGTGTGGTCAGCTCCACGCCGATGGTCGACCAGACGGCCTTGGTGATGGCCTCGCCGAGCTCGATGACGTCGTCCTGCTCGACGAAGGACATCTCGACGTCCAGCTGGGTGAACTCCGGCTGCCGGTCGGCGCGGAAGTCCTCGTCGCGATAGCACCGGGCGATCTGGAAGTACCGCTCCATCCCGGCGACCATGAGCAGCTGCTTGAAGAGCTGTGGGCTCTGCGGCAGGGCGTACCACTCCCCGGGGGCCAGCCGCGCCGGCACGAGGAAGTCGCGGGCGCCCTCCGGCGTGGACCGGGTCAGCGTCGGCGTCTCGATCTCGACGAAGTCCCGCTCGGCGAGCACCGACCGGGCGGCGGCGTTGACCTTGCTGCGCAGCCGCAGGCCGGCGCCGGCGCTCGTCGCGCCCGGCCGCCGCAGGTCCAGGTAGCGGTGCCGCAGCCGGGCCTCCTCGCCGACCGAGACGCGCTCGTCGATCTGGAAGGGCAGCGGGTCCGCGGTGCTGAGCACCTCGATGGTGCCGGCGACGACGTCGACCTCGCCCGTCGGAAGGGCCGGGTTGACGTCCTTGGGGTCGCGGGGGGCGACCTCGCCGACGACCTTGATGACGTACTCGTTGCGCAGGTCGTGCGCCGCTCCGCTGAGGACCTCGTCACGGGCGACGACCTGGGCGACGCCGGAGGCGTCCCGCAGATCGAGGAAGGCCACCCCGCCGTGATCGCGACGCCGGGCCACCCATCCGGTGAGGGTGACGGTCTGGCCGGAGTGCTCGGCACGCAGGGTGCCGGCTTCGTGGGTGCGAAGCACGTCGGTGCTCTTCCTTCCTCGGGGTCGCCGGGCGGTCGCTCGGCCGGGCCCATCCTACGAAGCGCGGCCATCCTCCCGCGAGCGGGGACACCCGGCCGCCCACGGCCGATGCGGATCGCCGACGCGGCGGGTCATGACTGGCGTCGGTGGGCCGGATGGTCCGGCCACGGGCTGTCGGCGGGACGAAGGGAGCGCCAGCCCCCTTCGCGCATCCGGTGGGCCGCCAGGGCGCCCACGAGCAGCGTGGCGTTGTGCAGGTCGCCGCCGAGGACGGCGTCGACGACCTCCTCGAGGGGGACGGCCCGGGTGATGATGTGGGCCTCCTCCCCCTCTCGTTCGTGGCGCTCCTCCTCGGGCACCGGGGAGAGGCCGCGCGCCAGGTAGATGCGCAGCGCCTCGTTCAGCCCGCCGGGTGAGGAGAAGTAGTCCACGAGCAGCGCCCAGTGCTCGGCGACGACGTCGGCCTCCTCGGCCAGCTCCCGCTGCGCCGCGAGGAGGGGGTCCTCACCGGCGACGTCGAGCAGACCGGCGGGGATCTCCCACTCCCGGGAGGCGACCGGGTGTCGGTACTGCCGGATCAGCAGGACCCGGTCCTGCTCGTCGAGGGCGAGCACCGCGACGGCCCCCGGATGGTCGACGACCTCGCGCACGAGCTGCTCGCCCGCCAGTTCGAAGGTGTCCCGCCGCACGTCCCAGACGTGCCCGGTGAAGAGCACCTCGCTGCTCTCGACCCGGGGCGTGAGGAGCTCGTCCCGCAACGGTTCCTCGCTCACCAGCTGGCCACCGTCCCGGCGTCCGCGCTCTCCTCGTCCTGGGCGGCCGGCGGCTCGACCTCGACGAGCCGGGACTCCCGCTGGGCCTGGACGGCGGCGGCGACGAGACCGGCGAAGAGCGGGTGGGCCCGGTCCGGGCGGGACTTGAACTCCGGGTGGGCCTGCGTGGAGACGTAGTAGGGGTGGACCTCGCGCGGCAGCTCGACGAACTCGACGAGACCGAGCTTGGGGTGGGTACCACTCACGACGAGGCCGGCGGACTCCAGCTGCTCCAGGTAGCCGTTGTTGACCTCGTAGCGGTGCCGGTGACGCTCGGTGACGCCCGTGGACCCGTAGGCCTCGGCCGTGACCGAGTCCTCGCGCAACTGCGCGGGGTAGGAGCCCAGACGCATCGTGCCGCCGAGGTCGCCGGCACCCTCGACGAAGGACTTCTGCTCCTCCATCGTGGCGATGACCGGCGCCGTCGAGTCGGGGTCGAACTCGGTGGAGCTGGCTCCCTCGATGCCGGCGACGTTGCGGGCGTACTCGATGACCATGCACTGCAGGCCGAGGCAGATCCCGAGGGTCGGCACCTGCCGTTCCCGGGCCCAGCGAAGGGCGCCGAGCTTCCCCTCGATCCCCCGGATGCCGAAGCCGCCGGGCACGAGGACCGCGTCCACGCCGCCGAGGGACTTCGCGGCTCCGGACTCGCTCTCGCAGTCGTCGGAAGGGACCCAACGGATGTGCACCCTGGCGTCGTTGTGGAAGCCGCCGGCGCGCAGTGCCTCGGTCACGGAGAGATAGGCGTCGGGCAGGTCGATGTACTTGCCGACGAGGGCGACCTCCACCTCGTGCTGGGGCTGGTGGACCCGGCGGAGCAGCAGGTCCCAGTTCTCCCAGTCGACGTCGGTGAAGTTCACACCGAGCCGTCGGATGACGAAGGTGTCGAGGTGCTCCCGGTGCAGGACCTTCGGGATGTCGTAGATGCTCGGTGCGTCGACGCAGGCGGCCACGCCGTCCTTCTCGACGTCGCAGCTCATCGAGATCTTGCGCTTGATGTCCGGGGAGATCTCGCGGTCGGCGCGCAGCACGATCGCGTCGGGCTGGATGCCGACCTGGCGCAGGGCGGCAACCGAGTGCTGGGTCGGCTTGGTCTTCATCTCGCCGCTCGGGGCGATGAAGGGGACGAGGGAGACGTGCAGGAAGAAGCAGTTGTCCCGGCCGAGCTCGTGACGCACCTGCCGGGCCGCCTCGAGGAAGGGCAGCGACTCGATGTCGCCGACGGTGCCGCCGATCTCGGTGATGATGATGTCCGGCGCGTCGGCGTCCCTGACGCCGGGGCTGCCGGCGGCGGGGGCCCGCATCCGGGAGGTGATCTCGTCGGTGATGTGCGGGATGACCTGCACGGTGTCGCCGAGGTACTCGCCCTTGCGCTCACGAGCGATGACGCGGCTGTAGACCTGCCCCGTCGTCACGTTGGCGGAGCCGTCGTGGTTGCTGTCCAGGAAGCGCTCGTAGTGCCCGATGTCCAGATCGGTCTCGGCACCGTCCTCGGTGACGAAGACCTCGCCGTGCTGGAAGGGATTCATCGTCCCCGGGTCCACGTTGAGATAGGGGTCCAGCTTCTGCATGGTCACCCGCAGGCCACGGGCCCGCAGCAGGTGTCCCAGGCTCGAAGCAGTCAGGCCCTTGCCGAGTGAGGAGACGACTCCTCCGGTCACGAAGATGTGTTTCGTCAGTACCGCCACGGGCTTTCACTCTACGGCATGGCACTGCTCGAGCAGTTCACGGGCATGCCGTAGTCCTGCTGCGGTGTCCCCGCCGCCCATCATCCGGGAGAGCTCGGCGAGGCGGTCCTCCCCGTCGACGGCGAGGACGTCGCTGGAGGTCACCTGCTCACCGTGGGCCTTGCGCACGACGAGGTGGTGGTCGGCGTGGGCGGCGACCTGCGCGAGGTGGGTGACGACGATGACCTGGCTGGTGCGGGCGAGGGCCGCGAGGCGGGCCCCGACGTCCAGGGCCGCACGACCACCGACGCCGGCGTCGACCTCGTCGAAGACGAAGGTGGGCACCTGGCTGCGTCCGGTGCCGGCCACCGCGACCTCGATGGCGAGCATGATCCGGCTCAGCTCACCGCCGGAGGCCGCCTTGGAGACGGTGCGGGGCTTCGTGCCCTTGTTCGCCGCAACCCGGATCTCGACGACGTCGCCGCCGTCGGGGCCGACCCGGCGGGTGCCGCCTTCGCGCCCGGGGTCGGGGAGCTCCTCACCGCCGTCCTCGCCGCGTGGTCCGACGACGACCTCGACCACGGCGCCGGGCATGCCGAGGCGGGCGAGCTCCTCCCCCACGACCCCGGAGAGTTCCTCGGCCGCAGCCTCCCGGGCCGCCGTCAGCTGCTCGAGCACCTCGAGCAGGCGCCGCTGGAGCAGGTCGACCTCCTCGTCGAGCTCGGCGACGCGCTCGTCGGCCCCCTCGAGCTCGGCCAGCTCCTCCCGCGCGGCGTCGCGGTGGGCCAGCACGGCGGCCACGTCCTCGCCGTAGCGGCGGGTGAGGCCGGTCAGCTCGGCCCGCCGCTCCTGCACCGCGGCGAGTCGCGCCGGGTCCACCTCGATGTCGGCGGCGTAGCCGGAGAGTTCCCCCGCCAGGTCGGCCGCGAGCACCCCGACCTCACCGAGGCGCTGTTGCAGCTCCCCGAGGGCGCGGTCGTGCTCGGCGATGCGAGCGAGCTGCTCCCCGGCGCGTGCCAGGCGCCCGACGACGTCGTCCCCGTCGAGGCTGTCGGGGTCCGAGAGCAGCCGGTGGCCCAGCTCGGCGGCGGTGGCCAGCTCCTCCGCGTGCCCGAGGCGCTCCTCCTCCGCGGCGAGCTCTCCGTCCTCGCCGGGTCGGGGGTCGACGGCGTCGATCTGCTCGACCTGGTGGCCGAGCAGCTCCAGACGCTGCAGCCGGGCGCGCTCGCCCTCGACGAGCTCGTCCCGCTGACGTCTTGCCTCCCGCCAGCGGGTGAAGAGGTCGGCGAACTCGGTCGCGACCCCCGCGACGGTCTCCCCGGCATAGGCATCGAGCAGCGCGCGGTGCTGGGCGGGTCGGCGCAGCCGCCACTGGTCGGCCTGCCCGTGCACCGCGACGAGGTCCTCGGCCAGCTCCGTCAGGGTGCCCACCGGTGCCCTCCGCCCGCCGACATGGGCGCGGCTGCGCCCGCTCGAGGCGACGGTCCGGGCCAGGATGAGCTCGGGCTCCTCGGGGTCGGCGCCGGCCTCGGCGGCCCGGCGGCGGGCCGGGTGGGCCGCGTCGAGCTCCACGGAGGCCTCGACGATCGCCTCGCGGCAGCCGGCGCGCACGAGATCGGGGTCGGCACGGCCACCGAGGACGAGCCCCAGCCCGGAGACGACCATCGTCTTGCCTGCGCCGGTCTCACCGGTGAGGACGGTCAGTCCCGGCACGAGTTCGAGGACGGCGTCCTCGATGACCCCGAGGTCGCGGATGTGCAGCTCCCGCAGCACGGTCAGTCCCGTCCGCTGCGCTTGGAGCCTCGCCACCCCTGCACGGGCAGGTCGAACTTCGCCACGAGCCGGTCGGTGAAGGGCGCCTCGTTCAGCCGGGCCAACCGGACCGGCTCGTTCGAGTGGCTGACCTCGATGCGCGATCCGGGCGGCAGGTTCACTGCGCGCCGGCCGTCGCACCACATGACGCCGTGCCCCTCGGTGCCCTGGACGAGCTCGACGGCCAGGTCGGAGGTCGGGGCGACGACGAGCGGCCGGGAGAAGAGGGCGTGCGCGCTGAGCGGCACGACGAGCATCGCCTCCACCCCGGGCCAGACGACGGGGCCGCCGGCGGAGAAGGCGTAGGCGGTCGACCCGGTCGGGGTCGCCATGACGAGGCCGTCACAGCCCCACGTGGAGAGCGGGCGGCCGTCGATCTCGACGGTGAGGAGCAGCATGCGCTCCCGGGCGGCCTTCTCGACGGTGACCTCGTTCAGCGCAAAGCTGTGGGCGACCTCGACCCCGCCGCGGGTCGCCACGACGTCGAGGGCCATCCGCTCCTCGACACGGTAGTCCCGATCGACGATGTGCTCGACGGTCGAGTCGACGTCCTCGCGCTCGGCCTCGGCGAGGAAGCCGACGTGCCCGAGGTTCACGCCGAGCACGGGGGTGCCGGTGCCACGGGCCAGCTCGGCGCCGCGCAGGATCGTGCCGTCGCCGCCGAGGACGACGACGAGCTCGACGTCCCGAGCAGGGTCGTCGCCGTCGTGGACGACGGACACCGGGTGGCGGCCCAGGATGCTCTGCTCGATCTCCCCCGCGGGCAGTCGGACCTCGATGCCGGCGTCGGTGAGCCGTTCGGCGACGCCGACGGCCACGTCGAGGGCCTCCGGACGTCCCGGGTGGGTCATGAGCAGCACCCGCCGCTGCGAACCGCTCATCGCTCCTCCTCGTGGACCACCTCGTGTGCCATCACCTGCAGAGCCTCCCACGTCGGGCGCTCCTCGCCCCCGCGGGTCAGGTGCACGAGGTACTCGTGATTTCCCTCTCCCCCGACGATCGGGCTGCGGGCCAGGCCGCGGACGACGAGCCCGGTCCCGGTGGCCGCCCCGAGCACCCCGAGGACCGCGTCGCGCCGCGCACCGGGTGAGGTCACCACACCGCGACGGCCCACCCGGCCCCGGCCGACCTCGAACTGCGGCTTGATGAGCAGCACCGCCTCGCCGTCCGGGCTGAGCAGGCCGGCGACCTCCGGCAGCACGAGACGAAGGGAGATGAAGCTCAGGTCCCCGACGACGACGTCGACGGCTCCGCCGATGTCCTCAGGGGTCACGCCCCGGATCGAGGTGCCGCTGCGTTCGGTCACCCGCTGGTCTGCGACGAGCTCGGGCGCCAGCTGGTCATGGCCGACGTCGAGGGCGACGACGTGCGCAGCGCCCCGCCAGAGCAACACCTGGGTGAAGCCTCCGGTGCAGGCCCCGATGTCCAGGCACCGGGCGTCGCTGACGTCGATCGGGAACGTCTCGAGCGCCCCGAGCAGCTTGTGGGCGGCCCGTCCGACCCATTCCCGATCGGAGTCGACCTCGATCTCGCTCCCGGGCCCGATCGGCGTGGCCGGCTTGGTGACGATGGCCCCGGCCACGCGGACCTCACCGGCGAGGATCACCTCGCGTGCCCGGGCGCGGCTGCGGGCCAGGCCCCGCTGGACGAGCACGATGTCCAGCCTCGTCGTCGCGTCCACTCAGGTCCCGAGGTCGGACAGGCGCGCGGTCAGTCGGCGGTGCGCGTCCTCCCCCGCCGCCAGCACGGCGTCCAGGTCCTCGGCCAGCGACTCGCGCTCGGAGTCGGTCCGGCCGGGGTCCGGGGCCGCAGCCAGGTCCTGCAGCGCAGCGTCCACCCGGGTGTCCTCGG
>DATGUQ010000166.1:0-23592 GCA_035301145.1 Brachybacterium sp.
CCGCCGCAGCAGCTTGGGCGCGTCGAGGTCCTCCTCGCTCTGGCGCACGAAGGCGACCTGGGCGTCCTCGTCGACGATCAGCTCGAGGAAGAGGTCCGCCAGGCGCGCCTCGATCGCCGCGCGGTCGCGCAGCAGCTGGGCATACCGGGCGCCGTCGCGGCGGCCGTCGAGGAAGGGGCCCTGCAGGAGGTGCACGAGCACCCGGCGGGACTCGTCGACGAGCGCCGCGCCGGGAACGGACGCGGCGTCCTCGGGATGGGCGTCGCCGGCTTCGGTGCGGATCGCGGAAGTGCTCACGAGCCCCTACCCTACCGGCGCGGTGCGAGGCCAGGAGCCCGCGGATCCGCGCACCGGTGTCCGCAGATGCGCGCGCCGCAGCCGCGGATCTGATGGAATCATCCGTACCCGCAGGAAGACCTCCGTGCGCACCGTGCGGAGGAGTCGACCGCAAGGAGCCGACCATGGAACTGTCCACACCGGTCATCATCGGAATCGTCGCGCTGGTGCTCGTCGTCCTGATCGTCCTGATCATCGTGGGAGTGCTGTCCTCGAGGCGCAGGAAGGCCCGGCAGCAGGAGGCGGACCGCCGGCGCGCCGCCGAGCTGCGCGAACAGGCACAGGCGCAGGAGAGCTCCGTCCAGGAGCGGGACCTGCAGGTGCGCCGGACCGAGCTGGAGGCGGATCGCGCCCGCCTGGATGCGGAGCAGAAGGCCACGGCGGCCGAGCAGGAGCAGATCGAGGCCGAGCGCCGTCGCGCCGACGCGGACACGCAGCGGGCCGAGGTCGAGCAGGAGCGCCGCACGATGGAGGAGCAGCTCGCCGAGGCCGAGCGCCTCGACCCGGACAGCCCCGATGCCGCCGACGCCCCGCGTCATGACGAGCCGGGGGCCCGCGGAGCCGCCCCGGCGGCCGGACACGAACGCGATGGGCGTGACGGGCCCGTGGGCGAGGATCCCCCTGCCCCGAGGACGGGGCACGGCCGCCGCGCCGCACGCCCCGTGGACCCGGGCCCGCTGCCGGAGCGGCAGACCCCGACCGCCGAGCAGCAGTTCGGCCGCCCGACCGAGCCGGACGGACGCCAGACCCCGCCCGCGGACGAACAGTTCGACCGCCGCGAGGGGCACGGCCCGCTGGCCGGGGAGGCCCCGCGGACGGACCGGACGGAGGACGAGCGCAGGGTCGCCGCCGACGACCGCGCCGCTGAGCAGGATCCGTTCCTGCGGCAGGAGCAGCAGTTGCGGGAGGAGGACGGCGATGTGCCGCCCCACGACCCGGGGCCCCGCGATCCGCAGGACGGCTCGCACCGGGGCTGAGCTCCCGCACCTCCGGCGGCCCGGTGATCTCCTCGGAGGTCGCCGGGCCGCCGCCGTCGCATGCGGCGTGCCAGACTGACGACCATGCCCACCGGCCCCGCACGCACCCGCATGGACGACCTCACCGTCGAGCGGGTGCTGCGCGTGGTCGAGGCGATCCCGGCCGGGCAGGTCGCCGCCTACGGCGAGATCGGCCAGATCGTCGGCGTCGGCCCTCGCCTGGTGGGCCGCATCCTGCGCACCTGGGGATCCGGGGTGCCGT
The DNA here is from genome assembly GCA_035301145.1 of Brachybacterium sp. Lineage (GTDB taxonomy): Bacteria > Actinomycetota > Actinomycetes > Actinomycetales > Dermabacteraceae > Brachybacterium. The sequence continues at coordinate 1,576 of DATGUQ010000166.1, forward strand.
GGTGGCGCGTCACCAGCGCGTCCGGGGACCACCCGCTGCTCGAACGTGCCCGGCCGCACTGGGCGGCGGAGGGCATCGAGATCGCCCCGCACGGCCGAGGATGCCGGATGGCGCACTACGGCACGGACCTCGTCGAGCTGCGCGAGCGCGCCCGGCCCGGCCTCGCGGAGCTCGACGACCGCTGAGCCGCCGGCCGCGCCGCGGCCGACGGGTCACTCGACCGGGACGTCGCCCAGGAAGTAGTACGCCGGCACCCGCGCGGCGTAGTCGTTGCCGTCCAGCTCGCGCCACGTGACGATCTCCGTGGACCCCTCGCGCTGCTGCGCATGGGCGGTGGCCAGGAACATCAGGCCGATCACGCTGGCGAGCCCCTGCTCGGCGGGCCGCTCCCGCAGCACGTCCCCGAGGGAGGCCTGGCCGCTGCGACCCCGGACCTCGTTGATGTCCGTGGTCAGCCCCACCAGGTCGATGTCGTTGGTGCGCACCAGGTCCTGCAGCACCTCGACGCTGAGGGCGGTGGCGTCGTGGACCTCGGCCTCCGCGGGGGCACCGGGGTCGGTCGGGTCCTTCAGCCGATGCTGGGACACGGAGCCCACGAGCACGCGGGAGAGGTCCAGCTCGAGCGGGAAGGGCGCGCGGGAGGGGACCTCGTCCTTCTGCGCGAGCGCGAGGCCCTGCGCCTCCTGCAGCGCCTCCAGCAGCACGCGGTGCTGTCGGAAGTCCTGGGAGCGCACGAAACGGGCCAGCGACCGGTACAGCTCCGTCTTGACGTCCAGCACCTCCTGCGCCGGCTCGTAGAGGTCGCTGAACACGCCCGCGAGCTTCTCGCGCTCGTCGCGGCCGAGCGAACGGGCGAAGTCGCGCTCGAGCAGACGGTCCACGAGGTCCTGGGTGGTGCGGGTCTGGACCGGGTCGTTGAGCATCCGGAAGAACGCGGTGAACGTGCGCCCCACCGACGACTGCCCCAGCAGGTCGTCCCCGGCCAGCAGCTGCTCGAGGATCTCGCCGCGGGACCCCTCCGGGGAGAGGATCTGCTCCCGCAGGTGCAGATCGACCGCTCGCAGGTCCTCCCGGTACTGGAGGAAGTCGCCCGAGAGCTCGCCGGCGATCTGCAGGATGTCCCGCAGCCGGTCGGTGGAGGCCTCGGCGCTGGGGAGCATCAGCTCCCCCTCGGCGAGGTCCCGGATCTCGGCCTCGATCTGCTCGCGGCGCCGCTGGAGATCCGCCAGGCGCACGTCCCGGTCGGTCTCGGTCTCCTGGGCGAGGCGCTCGAACTGCTGGATCACCAGGGTCAGGCGCGATTCGGTGGTGGTGGGCCGATGCTCCTCGAGCGAGGCGATGAACTGGATCGCGTCGATCGTCGCCGGGGACGGCTCGAAGGTGGTCTCGGTGCGCTGCGGGTCGTCGCGGCGGGTGAGGTAGCCCTCCCGCACCCAGGCGTCGACGTACTCGGCGGCGCTGCGGCCGCTGCGGACGTCCCCGTCGGGATCCTCGGACCGCTCGTCGTCCTGGTCCTCGTGCAGCAGCGCCAGGTGCGCCCCGACACGTGCGATCAGCTCGCTGCGCGGCAGGCGGCGGTCACCGGCCGGGAAGCTCGCCTGCAGGATGGCGAGCACCGCCGGCGCCTTGGTGGCGGCGAGCAGCCGCCAGGTGCTGGCCCGGCGCAGCTGTTCGTAGGCGTCCTTGCGCGCGGACACGGCGTCGCTGTGGCGGTCGGTCCACCGGTTCGGCTCGGTCGTGGTCACGGTCAGCGAGTCTAACGGTGCCGGGCGCCCGGCCCGTCGGTGCGGGCGAAGCCGCCCGCGGACCGCCCCGACATCGTTGTGAAGCTGTGTCCCGGAACGCTCGCGACCAGGGACTTCCGTGCGGTACGTTCGCCATGCCCGCGTGGACCCGACCGTCGACGACGACCCCCGGATGCCCCACGCGCTCGTCTCATGTTCGAAGGAGAACATCATGCGGCGCAGGAACTTCCTCCTCCTCTCCGGCAGCGGCCTGGCAGCGGCAGGTCTCGCGGCCTGCGGCGGCTCGGGCGGCGGAGGGGGTGAGAGCGGCGGCTCCGAGGTCGAGGTCTTCACCTGGTGGGCGCAGGGCTCGGAGAAGGCGGGCCTGGACGCGCTGGTGGAGCAGTTCGAGAAGGACTACCCCGATCTCACCTTCGTCAACGGCTCCGTCGCCGGCGGCGCGGGCAGCGCCGCGAAGGACATGCTGCAGTCCCGCCTCCAGGCCGGCGACCCGCCGGACACCTTCCAGGCCCACGCCGGTCTCGAGCTCGCCGACTACATCGACGCCGGCCAGCTCGAGGACGTCTCCGACCTGTACGACGAGTACGGGCTCACCGAGGCGTTCCCCAGCGACCTCGTGGAGCTGCTGACCTTGGACGACGAGATCTACTCCGTGCCCTCCAACATCCACCGCTCGAACGTGGTGTGGACCAACGTGGAGCTGCTGGAGGCGGCGGGCATCGACCCGGAGTCCGTCCCCGCCGACGTCGACGCGTTCATCGCCGACGTGCAGAAGGCCGCGGACTCCGGCGTGACGGGCCTGTCGATCGGCACCACCTGGACCCAGGTGAACCTCCTCGAGGCGATCCTCATGGCGGAGCTCGGCAGCGCGGCGTACAACGGCCTGTGGACCGGGGAGACCGACTGGAACGGCGCCGAGGTCACCACCGCCGTGGGCCACTTCGAGCAGCTGATCGCGCTGACCAACACGGACCGCGACGGCCTGGACTGGACCGACGCGACCCAGATGCAGATCGACGGCACCGCCGCCTACTCCGTCATGGGCGACTGGGCCGTGGCCTCCTTCCAGCAGGAGGAGTGGGAGGACGGGAAGGACTTCGGCTACTTCCCGCTCACCGGCGGCGAGGCGATCTTCGGCTTCCTCGCCGACTCCTTCACCCTGCCCGTCGGCGCCCCGAACCCCGACGGCGCGAAGGCGTGGCTGGACACGATCAGCTCCCAGGACGGCCAGCTCGCCTTCTCGCTCGCCAAGGGCTCGATCCCCGCCCGCACCGACGTGGACACCGAGGAGTTCCCCGCCTACCAGCAGACGGCCATCACCTCCTACGCGGAGGACGCGATCTCCCCGTCCCTCGCCCACGGCGCCGCGACCCCCGTCGCCTGGCTGAACGAGATCTCGGACGCGACCAGCAAGTTCACCACCGGCGCGAGCGACGCCGCCGGATACCAGGAGGAGCTCGCCGCCATCGCCGAGAAGCACGGCTCGGCCTGAGCCGAGCGCCGCGACGGGAGCGCGCCCCGCCCGGGCCCGCTCCCGTCGTCGGGCGTCGGCACGCCGTCGTCACCGAGCCCCGGCACGTCCGGGAGCAAGGAGCACCTGTGAAGGCCTTCACCGCGCGCTACGGCGCGCCGCTGCTGATGATCCTGCCCTCGCTGATCCTCATCGGCGTGTTCGTCTACGGGCTGCTGGGGGTGAACTTCTGGACGTCCATGACCGACAACCACACCGCGGCGCAGGCCTCGGGCCGTGAGCCGTCGGCCTTCGTGGGCCTGAGGAACTACATCGACCTGCTGCTGACCGAGGACTTCCGCCATTCGCTGGCGAACCTGGTGCTGTTCACCGCCACGTTCCTGATCGGCGCGCTCGCGATGGGCTTCGTCTGGGCGTGGCTGCTGGAGCGGCCGCTGAAGGGCGGGCGGCTGTTCCAGACCGTCTACCTCTTCCCGATGGCGGTCAGCTTCGTCGCCTCCGGCGTGGTGTGGCGGTGGCTGCTGAACTCCAACCAGGGCGACAGCGCCTCCGGGTTGAACCGGCTGTTCCAGATGCTCGGGATCGGGTTCCTGCAGAACCCGTGGTGGAACAACATCACCTTCGGGATCATGGCGATCGCGCTGCCGGCGATCTGGCAGCTCTCCGGCTACGTGATGGCGCTGTTCCTCGCCGGCTTCCGCGGGGTGCCCGATGAGCTGCGCGAGGCCGCCCGCATGGACGGCGCCTCCGAATGGCAGGTGTACCGCCTGGTGATCTTCCCGCAGCTCACCCCGGTGCTGATGAGCGCGGTGGTGATCATCGCGCACATGTCGCTGAAGTCCTTCGACCTGATCATGTCGATCTCCTCCGCCTCCGCGTACCAGACCAAGGTGCCGGCGGTGGACATGTTCGTGTTCAAGTCCGGCTTCGACTACGCGAACTCGGCGGCGGTCGGCGCGTTCCTGCTGATCATCATCGCGTTCCTGATCGTCCCCTATCTCGTCCAGCAGCATCGGAGCCGCACCCGATGAGCACCGACACCGCCACCGCCCCGGCCGACGTGCCGGCCCCCTCCCCCGCCGCAGCCCCGCCGCCCCGCGGCGGACTGCCCTGGGCGCACGCCCTGCGCCTGGCCCTCATCCTCATCGGCGTCGTGGTCGTGCTGATCCCCGTGTACGTCCTGGTGATCACCAGCTTCAAGGGGCAGGGCGATGCGAGTGCGGCCCGTGCCTGGGCCCTCCCGCAGGCCTGGACCTTCGAGAACTGGACCCAGGCCTGGGAGGCGCTGGTCCCCTCCATCGGCCGCAGCGTGCAGATGGTCGTGCCCTCCACGATCATCTCCGCCGCGCTGGGCTGTATGAACGGCTTCGTGCTCTCGCGCTGGCGCTTCCCCGGCGCGGACATCGTGTTCACCCTGATCCTGTTCGGGATGTTCCTGCCCTACCAGGCCGTGATGATCCCGCTGATGCAGATGCTGCTGGATGTGGGCGTGCCCAACGGGATCCCGTCGCTGATCCTGCTGCACGTGGTGTTCGGCATCCCGATCACCACGCTGATCTTCCGCAACTACTTCGAGTCCGTGCCGAACGAGCTGATCGAGTCCGCGACCATGGACGGCGCCGGGATGCTGCGCACCTTCTGGCACATCGCGCTGCCGCTGGCGATCCCCGCCTTCGTGGTGGTGCTGATCTGGCAGTTCACCAACGCCTGGAACGACTTCCTCTTCGCGGTGTTCTTCTCCTCGCCCGCGAACGGGCCGGTCACACTCGCGCTGAACAACCTCGCCAACGGCGCGCTGCTGGCCAACTACGGCGTCTCCATGGCCGGCGCCCTGCTCGCCTCCCTGCCCACGCTCGTGGTGTACATCGTGCTGAGCAAGTACTTCCTGGCCGGGCTGATGCAGGGGTCGGTGAAGGGGTGAGCGGGGGCTGGTCCGGGCGGGTCGGGGCTGCCGCACCGCCGCCCGTCCTCGCCCCGACAACTGTCCACCGCCCCCCGTCCTCGCCCCGACAACTTTCCACCGCCGAGTGCTGCATCTGGACCGCTATGACGGCCCGATAACTACTCAATCGCAGCACTCGGTGGCGGCGGGGCGAGGGACACCCGAGCTCTGAGAAGGCCTCTCCAGCCGCTTCCCTCCCAGAGCATCGAGGCTGAACCTCTTCAGGACTCCCGCGGAGGCTCGGCAGCGGCACTCGCAGCCGCATCCGGCGCCAGTGCCCGCAGCCCCTCTCCTGCCGCGGCTTCCGCGAGCTCGAGGTCGTAGGTCACCAGGATGTCCGCGTCCACCGCGAGGGCCGTCGCGAGGTGGATAGCATCTGCGCTGCGTAGCCCGTGAGCGCTCTTCGCGGCGGCGAGCAGGTGGGCACGGTCGATGTCGATCAGCCCGATCGCTCCGAGGAGGGTGTCGATGACCTCCGGGGCAGCGACGCCGCGCCGTCGGGCGGCGCAGTGCATCTCCGTATGCAGGAGGTAGGAGGAGACCACATCGTCCCCGGCGAGCTGCCAGCCGTTGAAGGTCTCCCGCATCGCCTGCATGCCGGGCTCATCGATCAGGATCTTCAGGACGGCCGAGGTGTCCAGGTAGACGATCACCGCTCGCCCCGCAGGTCATCGAGGACGTCCTTGCTGCTGAGACCATGGGCGGCGGGCAGGGCGGCCAGGTCCACCTTCTTCGCGCCGGTGACCCGGCCGCTCTCCCTCAGGACGTCCAGGGGCGAGGCCGTGTACGGGATCAGGCGTGCGACAGTCCGGCCGTGGTTGGTGATGGAGAAGGTCTCACCCTTCTCGACGCGGCGGAGGATCTCCGTGCTGTTGTTGCGCAGCTCCCGATGCGGGATCGTGCTCATGACCCCTCCCTCGACGCGGTCCGACATCCCTCTGTAGCAGAGCGTAGCAATGCCTCCCCCGCCACAACAGCTCCGCGGCACTGGCGGTGCGCACTCTCCCCGCCACCGAACATCACCCGCGCGCACCGAGTGCTGCATCTGGACCGTCATGACGGCCCGATAGCGGTCCAGATGCAGCACTCGGTGCAGAAGGGCGAGCGCAGGTGGGCCGCGGGGCGGCGATCTGGCGAGCCCCATCGGCGGGGCAGGCGACCCACGGGCGCGACCGGCCACCCCAGCGGCCCCACACCCCCGAGTACACTCGACCGTGAACGTTCACGCCATCACGCCGTGACCGAGCGACGCCGACTTCAGGAGAGACTCACCGATGAGCACCCCCGCCGCCCAGAGCACCCCGCTGCCGCCCACCGACCGCTCCGACCGCTGGTGGGAGGACCTCGCCGGGGGACGGAACCGGCTGCGCGGCCGCGCCCACCTGCACTCCGACGCGCCCGAGCTGAACCTCGACGGCACCTGGAACTTCCGCTATGGCACCCGCGCCGACGGCACCGACCTCGGCGAGCCGACCTCGATCGAGGTGCCGGGGCTGTGGCAGCTGCAGGGCCATGGCGCCCCGCAGTACACCAACGTCATCTACCCGATCCCGCGCGAGGTCCCGCACGTGCCGGACGAGAACCCCACCGGGCACTACTCGCGCTCCCTCACCGTCCCTGCCGAGTGGGCCGCGACCCTCGACGGCGGCGCCCGCGTGCTGCTGCGCTTCCAGGGCGTGGACTCCGCGGCGAAGGTCTGGATCGACGGGGCGGAGATCGGCGTGACCTCCGGCTCCCGTCTCACGCAGGAGTTCGACGTCACCGAGGCTCTCGCCGGCCCGGGCGAGCACCGCCTGGACGTGCGGGTGGTGCAGTGGTCGGTGAACACCTACGTCGAGGACCAGGACATGTGGTGGGCCTCGGGCATCTTCCGCAGCGTGGACCTGCTGCTGCGACCCGCAGGCGGGATCCACGACCTGGTCACCCGCACCGACTACGACCCGGCGACGGGCCGCGGCACCCTGAGCACGACGGCCTACGGCGCCGATGGCGAGGTCGTGCCCGCGACGGTGCGCATCGCGGAGCTCGGCCTCGAGGCCGCGGCCGACGGCTCCGAGATCGCGGCCGGCGAGGTGAGCCCGTGGAGCGCGGAGTCGCCGCGGCTGTACGAGGCGACGGTCTCCACCGACGCCGGCACCGAGACGGTCACGCTGCGGCTCGGCTTCCGCCGCGTCGAGGTGGACGGGGAGATCTTCCGCGTCAACGGCGAGCGGATCGTGTTCCGCGGCGTGAACCGTCACGAGGCGGATCCCGTCGTCGGCCGCACCCAGCACCTGGGAAACCAGGACCTGGACGTCGCGCTGATGAAGCAGCACAACCTCAATGCGGTGCGCACCTCCCACTACCCGCCCCACCAGCGCTTCCTCGAGGTGTGCGACGAGATGGGGCTGTACGTGATCTGCGAGGGCGACTTCGAGACGCACGGCTTCCATGCCGACTCCACCTGGGGCGAGGACGGCACCGGCGCGGCCGAGCGGCCCGCCGCGGACGAGCGCTTCGCCCCGCTGCTGTGCGAGCGGACCGAGCGCTTCGTGCTGCGGGACCGCAACCACTCCTCGATCGTGATGTGGTCGATCGGGAACGAGGCCTCCACCGGCCCGGTCACGGAGGCGATGATCGAGACGGTCCGGGCGACCGACCCGACCCGTCCGGTGATCTACGAGCAGGACTACCGCGCCGAGCACGTGGACGTGTTCTCGCTGATGTACTCCACCCATGACGAGACCGAGCAGATCGGCCGGCGGGAGCTCGGCGAGGAGTACGTCGAGAAGCTCACCGGCATGCTCCACCACCTGGGCGTGGACGCCGAGTCGTACTGCACGCCCGAGGATCCGGCGCCCGCGCTGACCAAGCCGTTCCTGTGGATCGAGTATGCACACGCGATGGGCAACGGCGCCGGCTCCCTGAAGGAGTACATGGAGCTCACCGAGCGCTACCCGGCGCTGCACGGCGGCTTCATCTGGGAGTGGATCGACCACGGCTTGGAGACCACCGATGCCGAGGGCAACCGCATCTACGGCTACGGCGGCGACTTCGGCGAGCGCCTGCACGACGGGAACTTCGTGGCCGACGGGCTGGTGCTGCCGGACCGCAGCCCGTCCCCGGCCCTGCTGGACGCGAAGCACCACTACTCGCCCGTCGGCCTCGAGGCCTCCCCCGGCACGGTGCGGATCACGAACCGTTACGCCTTCAGCGACCTGTCCCACCTGCGGGCCGAGGTGTCCCTGGATTCCCAGGCCAGCTGGCAGGAGCTCGAGCTGCCGGCGATCGCCCCGGGCGGGAGCGCCGAGGTGGCGCTGCCGGTGCACGAGGGGGCGGCCACCACGGTGCGGCTGACCACCCGTGAGGCGCAGGGCCCGGTGCCGGCCGGTCATCTGATCGTCTCCGCCGACCATGTGGACGCCGAGCGGCTGCGTGCCGCGCACACCCCGTCGGCCGCCGCGCACCTCGCCCCGACCCGGGCGGAGGACGGTACGTGGAGCCTCGGCCCGGCGCGCTTCGACGACCTGGGCCGCCTGGTGGGCCTGGGCGCGCTGGAGATCGAGCACGCGGGTGTGGACCTGTACCGCGCGCCGGTGGACAACGAGCGCGCCCGCACCCGCGCCCCGCTGGAGGCGCGCTGGAAGCGGATCGGGCTGGACCACGCCCGGCGCCGCCTGGTCGAGATCGGCGCCGACGGGGACCACCTGGTCGTGCGCAGCCGGCTCGGCCTGGACGGCTCCGCGCTCGGCGCCGACGTCCTCGAGCGGTGGAGCGGCGACGACCGGGGCGTCGACCTCGAGGTGACGATCACCCCCTCCGCGTTCTGGCCCGAGGACCTGCCGCTGCCGCGGATCGGCTGGACCTTCGCCCTGCCCTCGGCCCCGGACCGGGTGGAGTACGAGGGCTACGGCCCGCACGAGTCCTACCCGGACACCGGCGGCGGCACCACCTTCGGCCGCTGGAGCGCCACGCTCGAGGAGCTCCAGGTCCCGTACGTCTTCCCGCAGGAGAACGGCAACCGGGCCGGCACGGTGCGCGCCGAGCTGCGCGGCGGGGACGGCCCCGCGCTGACGATGCACGCACCGGAGGGCCTGGGGCTCGCGGTGCGCCCCTGGGCCACGGCGGAGCTCGACGCCCGGGCGCACGACGGGGCGCTGCGCGCCGACGGCCGCACCTGGGTGACCCTCTCCTCCGCACTGCACGGTGTGGGCTCGGCGGCCTGCGGCCCGGAGCCGCTGCCGCAGTACGTGCTCTCCGCCCGGGAGGAGAGCTTCCGCTTCCGCCTGGCCGCCGATCCGGCCTGAGACCGACACCTCCCCGTCACCTCGCCCGCGACGGCGCCCGATACCCTGGATCCGGCGCCGTCGCGGCGCATTACGAGGGCTCACCGAGGGAGAAGCATGACACAGGGGTACGGGCCGGAGCACGGACAGCAAGGACAGTGGGGGCCGGGCGGGCAGGCCCCGCAGGCACCGCAGTGGGGCCAGGCCTCCTCCGCAGCGCCCTCCCAGCCGCAGTGGGGCCAGGCCTCCCCCGCGGCGCCGTACGCCACCGGTCCCGGCTCGTCCCCCGCTGCTCCGGCGGCGCCTGCCGGCCTGGTGCGGTGGCTGTTCCTCGGCGCGATCGCGGTGGTCGTCGTCCGCGGCCTCTACCTGCTGTCCAACATCATCGTCTCGGCCTTCATCGTCGGGATCGTCCAGTCCGCGGTCTCCGGCGACGACGCCATGGCGTCGGCCGGCATCGGGGTGCTCCTGCTCCTGCTGGGACTGGTGGTGGTGGACATCGTCTCCGTGGCGCTGCTCGTCCTCGCGATCGTCGTCGTGGTGAAGTCCTCGGGCCGCACCCGCACCGGAGCGATCGTGGTGGGCGCGGCGGTGCTGGCCTCGTTCCTCGTCTACCTCGCCACCCGGTTCCTCTTCTTCATGCTCCAGAACGGTGCGGGGTACGACGTCGATGCGCTCGTGACGATCTCGATCGTCGAGTACGTCCTGATGGGCGTGCACTGGCTGGTGTTCTCGGCCGTGGTGATCGTCGGCGCCAGGATGAGCCGGCGCGCGGCCGCGCAGAACGCCTGATCCGGCCCGCTCACGAAGCGCGCCGCGCCCCGGACCCGCGAGAGGTCCGAGGCGCGCTGTTGCCCGCCGGCGTCACGCCCCCAGCAGGAGGGTCTGCCCGCCCACGGTGACCAGGGCCCTGCCTCCGCCCACGGCGTGCACGGCGCCGACCTCCCCGGCGACGCGCGCCTCGAGACGCACCTCCCCGCTGCTCGCGTCGATGATCCGCAGCCGCCGGGTGCTGCGCGGTGCGAGCGGTCGCTCCCGCTCGACCTCGTCGAGCACCACGGCGGTGCCCGCCTCGAGGGTGCCGCGCACCTGCGCCTCCGGTGAGGAGAGCGGGAGCGTCCACGTGTTGGCCCCGTCGGCGAGCTCGTAGGCCAGCAGCTGTCCGCTCTCGTTGGTCACGACCATCGCCTCGCCGTCGATGCCGATCCGGGCGGTGAAGGCCGCCACCTGGGCGACGCCCTCGCCGCCCGGGGCCGTCCAGTCCGCGCGCTGCTCGCCGGCGACGATCTCGCCCGGCGTCTCCGCGCCTTCCTCCGTGCCGGAGGCGAGGACGCGCCCGCCGTCCAGCCGCACCGACCAGCTCCCTGCCGGTGACGGCGCCGACTCCCACAGCTGCGCTCCGTCGCGGAAGGCCGTCGCGGTCATCGAGCCGTCCTCGGCGGAGCAGACGGTGAGCACGCGGGGCGCGGACCGTAGCGGGTCCGTGCCGTCGGCCGGCGCACCGGTGGCCGCGATGCGGCACTCGTCCTCGGGGCCGGCCAGGATGCGGCCGACGGGGAACCCGGTGGCCGGGTCCAGCTGGACCCATCCCTGGGCGGGGTCGAAGCTCAGCGGGACGACGGGCATGACTCCGGTCGTGCGCAGCGCGTCGAGCAGGCCGGGCGGCGTGTCGCGGCGCGCCGGCACCTCGGCGCCCGCCGGGTCCGGGCCTCGGGTCTCGGAGGGGGCGCTGACCACCCAGGACGGCTCCTCGGGGGCGGTGAGGTCGTAGCCGGAGAGCCGGCAGAACCCGTCGGCGCAGCTGCGCAGCACGATGGTGTCCCCGACGAGCGCGAGCGGGGTGCCCTCGAAGCTGCGGGCCGGGAAGCCGCCGTCCGGGGTGGAGGCGGTGGGATCCAGCAGGAGCACCTCGGTGGAGGCTCCGGTGGCGCGCACCAGGCGGCGTCCGTCGGCGGAGAGCGCGAGCACGTCGTGCGCGGTGGCGTCCACGCGATGGGCAACGCCGTCGATCAGCACCTCGGCGGGGCCGTCGGCGCGGCGCACCATCACGGGGCTGCCGGCCGCCGGCAGCGAGTGCACGGTGTCCCCCTCGGCGAGGGGCTCGAGCGCGACCTGGGCCCGGTCCGCGAGCGGGTCGACGCGGGTGGCGATCACCGCGGGGACGGTGAGGGCCAGCGCGACGACCAGCGCCGTGCCGGCGGCCAGCAGCGACCGGGGCCGTGTGGCGAGGCGGGCGGGGAGCACGGCCGCCAGCGCGGCCCCGAGTCCCGCCCCGACGAGGATCCCGGCGGCCAGCCGCAGCGCACCGAGCACGAAGTGGCCGCCCAGCAGCGCGCAGACGCCGGCCAGGGCGAGCAGCGCCACGGCGGCCCCGAGCGCCGTGGTCCGGTCGATCCCGCCGGCCCGCTCGGGCGCGGTCCGCTCATGGCTCACGGTCGCGCTCCGCTCACCGCGGGGTGCCGTAGTAGCCGCCGGTGGTCTCCTCCCGCAGGGCGTCGAAGTCGCCGGTGTGCAGGGAGTCGCGGATGCGGTCCACCAGGCGCACCACGAACCGCTCGTTGTGGATCGTGCACAGGGTCGAGGAGACCATCTCCTTGGCCCGGAACAGATGGTGCACGTAGGCGGCGGTGTAGTGGGTGCAGGTGTAGCAGTCGCAGTCCTCGTCGATGGGCGCGAACTGCCGGCGGTACCGGGCTCCGGTGAGGTTCACGCGGCCGGTGCGGGTGTAGACCGCGCTGTTGCGCGCCACTCGGGAGGGGGAGACGCAGTCGAAGGTGTCGGCACCGGCGGCGATCGCGACGAACAGGTCGTCGACCTCGCTGATGCCGAGCAGGTGGCGCGGCCTGGACTCCGGCAGCTCGTCGGTCACCCAGCCGACGATGGTGCCGAGGTTCTCCTTCTCCAGCGCCCCTCCGATGCCGAAGCCGTCGAAGGACCAGCCGTCCTCCTGCATCGTCCCGAGGTCGCGGGCCGCCTGCCGGCGCAGGTCCTCGTACTGGGCGCCCTGGATCACGCCCCACAGCTGCTGATAGGGCCGGTGGGTGCGCTCGGCGGTCAGGCGGGCGTGCTCGGCCAGGCAGCGGATCGCCCACCGGCGGGTGCGCTCGAGCGCCTGCTCTTGGTAGCGGCGGGAGTTCATCAGGGTGGTCAGCTCGTCGAAGGCGAACATGATGTCCGCCCCCAGCCCGTGCTGGATCTGCATCGAGATCTCGGGCGTGAAGCGGTGCACGTCGCCGTTGATGAAGGAGCGGAAGGTGACGCCGTCGTCGTCGACGTGGGCCAGGCGCTCCTTGCCCTCGGCGACGTCGTCGTCCTCCCCGGAGGAGGTGCGAGCCGTCTCCCCGCCGGAGAACTCGCTCGAGAGCACCTTGCGGAAGCCGGCGCCCAGGCTCATCACCTGGAAGCCGCCGGAGTCGGTGTAGGTGGGGCCGGGCCAGTTCATGAAGGCACCCAGACCGCCGGCCTCGTCGACCAGGTCGTGCCCGGGCTGGAGGTAGAGGTGGTAGGCGTTGGCCAGCAGCGCCTGCGCCCCGAGGCCGCGCATCGACTCCGGCAGCACCGCCTTGACCGTGGCCTTGGTGCCGACGGGGACGAAGGCCGGCGTGGCGATCTGCCCGTGCGGGGTGCTGATCACCCCGGCGCGCGCCTTCTCCCCGTGCCGGGCGAGGACCTCGAACCCGCAGTCCGCTCCCGGTGACGCGGCGTCGGCGGGCGGGGCGGGGGCGGGGGTCTCGGCGCTCGGAGGGATCACCGCGCCATGATCCCATGGCGGTGCCCGATCCACGGAACCCCCGGTCGCTCGGCGCACCCCGCAGACGCCCTCCGAGCGCGCCACGCCGATCCACTAGGATCCACGCAGCGCCGGGGCGCGGGAGCAGACCGCCCACGGCTGCCGACGTCACCTGCTGCGCGGAAGGGGATCACGATCAGCTCGCCCGGTGATCCGCCGCACCCCCGTCACGAGGGTCGCCGTCGGCATCCCCGCAGCGCTCCGGAGCCCCTCGACGGGAGCGGGCGTCACGCCTCCGCGGCCGAGGACTGGCAGCAGCCCGCACCACGGCTGGCCGACGCGCTCGAGGACTGGACCCAGGAGCCGGAGACCGCCGACGAACCCGCCCCGCGGCCCGCGCCCGAACCCGCCCCGCGGTCCGCGCCCGTCGGCCGCGGTTCGGCGCTGTCCGCCTGGATCGCCGGGCCGCTGCCCTCGCAGACCTCGTCCCTGGACGACTGGTTGCAGGGCCCGATCGAGCTGCATGCCGAGCGGGAGGCCGAGGACGCCTGGTCCACCTCCGGCTCGGTCTCGGGCACCTGGGGGCTGCGCGGCGAGGAGGCCCGCTCCCGCAGCCCGGAGCCCCCGGCCGACGGAGCGGGAGCGGACCCGACACCGGCCGAGCTGCGCCGTGCCCGCCCCGCCTTCCGCCGCGAGCTGCACGGGCTGCGCGCGGTGGCGCTGGGCCTGGTCGCCGTCTACCACATCTGGCTCGGCCGGGTCTCCGGCGGGGTGGACGTGTTCCTGTTCCTCTCGGCCTTCTTCCTCACCGGCACCTTCGTGCGCCGCCTGGAGAGCGGCCGTCCGCTGGGGATCCCGCGCTACTGGCTGCACACCTTCAAACGCCTGATGCCCCCCGCCGCGGTGACGATCCTGCTGGTGCTGGCCGGGACCGCCGCCCTCCTCCCCTCCTCCATGTGGCAGACGATCATGCAGGAGGCGGTGGCCTCCGCCCTCTATCTGCAGAACCTGCTGCTGGTGCTGCTGCAGGTCGACTACCACGCCCGCGACGCCGGCGGCTCCTCCCCGCTGCAGCACTTCTGGTCCCTGAGCGTGCAGGGCCAGGCGTTCGTGGTGTGGCCGCTGCTGTTCCTGCTGGTGGCCCGCAGGGCCCGGGCGGGCAGATCGGTGCGGCGCCCGCTCATCGCCCTCGTCTCCGTGATCGGGGCGGCCTCCCTGACCTGGTCGATCCTCTCCACCCAGTCCCAGCAGCAGATCGCCTACTTCGACACCGCCGCACGGATGTGGGAGTTCGCCGCCGGATCGCTGCTGGCGCTGGCCCTGCCGGCGCTGGACCGGCTCACCGGTGCACGCCGACCGGAGGACGGGGCCCCGCCGCGGCTGCGTGTCCTGCGCGCTCTCACCGGGTGGGCGGGCATCGTGGGCCTGCTGGCCTGCGGCATCCTGATGGACGTCTCGCTGCTCTTCCCCGGCTGGATCGCCCTGTGGCCCCTCGCCGCCGCGAGCGCCGTGGTGGTCGCCGGGCACTCCGGCACCCGCTGGGGCGTGGACTCGCTGCTGTCCACGCGCCCCGCGGCCTTCATCGGTGACATCTCGTACGCCCTCTACCTGGTGCACTGGCCCATCCTGGTGATCTGGCTGCACCACAGCGGGCAGGCGCGCGCGGGCCTGCTGGACGGCCTGGCGGTGCTGACCGGATCGGTGCTGCTGGCGTGGCTGGTGACCCGCGCGGTGGACTCCCCCGTGCGCCGCTCGCACTGGCTGGAGGCGCGGCCCTGGCGCGCGCTGACCGCCATCGCGCTGAGCGTCGCACTCGTGGTCGGCACGACGGGCGGCTGGTGGGCCGTCCTGCACCGCACCGCGCCCGCGCCGCCCGTCGCCGATGCCCCGAGCCTCGCGACCGACGAGGTCGCCACGGTCGCCCCGCCCGATGTGCGCCCCTACGGCTGGCAGCTGGGATCCCAATGGCCCGATCTGCCCGAACGCTGCGGCGGCCCCTGGAAGCCCGAAGAGGGATTCCGCCACGTCAACTGCCAGCAGCTGCTGGCGGCGGACGCCGACCCCTCCGGCACCGTCGTGGTGGTGGGCAGCTCCCACTCGCGCCAGTTCATCCCCGCGCTCATCCCCTGGGCCGAGCAGAACGATCTGCAGATCGTGAACCTCTCGATGGACGGCTGCGCCTATCTCGCCGGCACCGAGCGCGCGCCGTACTGCGCGGGGTACGACGAGTACGTGCTGGACTATCTCGACGCCGTCCGTCCCGCGACCGTGCTGACCACCGTCACCGCCGCCTCCGCCGACTCCGAGGAGACCCTGCCGGAGGGCACCGAGGCGGCGGTGCAGGCCCTGCTGGACCGCGGCATCGACGTGCTCGCCGTGCGGGACGCGCCCCGCTGGGAGGAGGACCAGTACCAGTGCGCGGAGGCCGTGATCGACGACGGCGGCACCCCGGCCGAGGCCGACGACGCCTGCGGGGCAGAGGTGGGGGACAAGCTCGCACCGGAGAACCCGGCCGCCCCGCTCGGCGAGCTCGAGGGGCCGGACGCCGCGGTGACCCTGCTCGATCTCACACCGCAGATCTGCCCCGACGGGCGCTGCTCACCGGTGCTCGGCGACGTGTTCGTCTACATGGACGACAACCACCTGACCAGGCTCTTCGTCGAGGAGACGCTGGCCGGTCCGGTGACGGACACTCTCGAGCGGCGACCCGGCTGAGCACCGGCCGGCGCCGTCCAGGTTCCCGGTGCCCGCGGCGGCTACGATGTGCCCCGACACGGGACCATCACGCCGCCCGAGCAGGAAGCAGGTGCACCCCGCGTGGACACCCTGAGGATCCTCGCGACCGTGGGCGCCGCACTGCTGGTGCTGAGCGGTCCGGGCCTTCCACCGGTGCTCGCGCTGCGGCTGCGGCCGCTGACCGCGTGCGTCGCCCTGGTCCCCTTCTCGCTGCTGGCCATCGCGATCTCCGCCGAGGCCGGTCATCTGCTCGGCGTCCCCTGGAGCATCGCCTCCCCGCTGCTGCTGGGGCTGCTGCTGGGTGCGGTGCTGTGGCTGCCGGGACGCCGACGGGCGGCCGACGCGGCGACGACCGAGGACGACGGCGCCGAGAGCGTCGGCAGGGACCAGACCGCGGCGGACGGCCCCGCGGCGCCCGCGACCGGCATCCTGTCCACGCAGCGAGGCCTCGCGGGCGCGATCCTGACCGGCCTGGCGGTCGGCGGCGGGAGCCTGCTGGCGCAGGTCCTGCCCATGATGGGCGGCCTCCGCGCCGTCAACCAGAGCTACGACAACGTCTTCCACCTCAATGCGGTGCGCCACGTCCTGCGGCTCGAGGACGCCTCCGCCTGGGTGGTCGGCGGGATGACCACCCTGCCCGGGGAGGAGACCTACTACCCCGCCGCCTGGCACCAGGCGGTCAGCCTCGTCGTGCAGATCTCCGGTCAGGGGATCCCGCTGGCCTCCAACGTGGTGATGCTGGTGCTGGCCGCCGTGCTGTGGCCGCTGGCGCTGATGGCGCTGATGCGCACCTGCACCACTGCGGGACCGGTCGGGTGGATGACCGCGGGAGTGCTGGCCGGGGTCACGGGGGCCTTCCCCGTCGCGCTCATGTACTGGGGCATCGTGCTGCCGTACTTCCTGTCGATGGCGATGATGCCCCTGGTGGTGATCGGGGTGTGCCATGTGGCGGGCCTCGCACCGCGCTCCGCGCAGCGGCTGACGGCGCTCCAGCTCGTCGTGCTGCTGCCGGTGGTCTGTGCGGCCGTGGCGCTCGCGCACCCGCAGGGGGTCTTCGCGGGCATCGTGCTGGGCCTGCCGATCCTGCTGTGGGGGACGGTGGTCCGGGCTCGTGAGCGGTTCTCCCCCGCCCGCCGTGCGGGCCGTCGCCTGTGGCCGCTGGCGACCCTCACCCTCGTGGCGCTGATCGGCTCCGTCGAGGTGTGGGGGCGGTTCCGGCCCGTGCGGGGTTCCGCGGTCTGGGAGCCGAACGCCTCGCTGAAGGAGGCGTTCGGCCAGGCGGTCTCCCTGGCCCCCAACAACACCCCCGCCTTCGTCCCGCTGGGCGTGGTGATGCTGGGCTGCGCGGCGGCCGTGCTGCTGCTGTCCCGCTCCCGCTGGCTGCTCGCGCCCTGGCTGGCGGCGACCGCGATGTCGGTGGTCACCCGCAGCACCCCGGTGGGCGATCTCCGCTACCTCCTCACCGGGAACTGGTACTCGGACAACAACCGCATCACGGCGCTCGTCGCCGTCGCCGCCGTGCCGGTGCTCGCGCTCGGCATCGAGAGCCTGCAGCGCTGGGCCGGCCGCCGCCGTCCCGCACCGGCCGGGACGGCCGGGCAGGTGGCCGCGGGCGTCGTCGCCGTGCTCGTGCTGGCGCTGGGGACGGTCTCCCCCGGCACCCGGGTCAACGACGGCCACTTCGAGGCGATGTGGCGTTCGGAGACGCTGCTCAGCGCGGACGAGCGGGAGCTGCTCGCGCAGCTGCCCGACGTGGTCGACGAGGACGCGGTGATCGCGACCAACGCCTGGAACGGCAGCTCGCTCGCCTACGCGCTCTCCGACCGGCAGGTGCTGAACACCTTCATGGGCTTCCAGGCGGAGCCCGAGGTGCATCTGCTCAACGCCGAGCTCGACGAGGCCCGCACGGACCCGGAGGTGTGCGACGCCGTCGAGGAGCTGGACGTCGAGTACGCCCTGGACTTCGGCCCGCAGGAGATCCACGGCCGCTCCGCCACCTACACGGGGCTGAACGAGATCTCCGAGACGGGCGCCGCCGAGGTGGTGCTCCAGGTCGGGGACGCGAAGCTGCTGCGCATGCTCCCCTGCCGCGGGACCGATGGTTCAATGAACCCGTGACTCATTACGCCGCCGCTCCGTCCTCCCGCGCCCGGGCCACGTCGCTGGACCTGGGCGAGTTCGTCTCCGCCTCCCCGTCCTCCTTCCACGCCGTGCAGGAGTCCGCGCGCCGGCTGCGCGCGGCGGGCTTCTCCCCGGTGCAGGAGTCCGCGCCCTGGTCCGCTCAGGACGTCTCCGGGGCGCGCTACGTGATCCGTGACGGGGCGCTGATCGCCTGGGTCGCACCGGAGGGGGCCGATCCGAGCACGCCGTGGCGGATCGTCGGCTCCCACACGGATTCCCCCGCGCTCAAGCTCAAGCCGAACCCCGAGCTGGGGCGGGAGAACCTCTCCCAGGCGGGGGTCGAGGTCTACGGCGGGCCGCTGCTGAACTCGTGGCTGGACCGCGAGCTGCGCCTGGCCGGTCTGCTCACGCTGCGCGACGGGCGTCGCGCCCTGGTCTCCACACCGCCGGTGCTGCGGGTCCCCCAGCTCGCGGTGCACCTGGACCGGTCGGTGAACAAGGACGGCCTCCAGCTCGACCCGCAGCGTCACATGCAGCCGATCCTGGGGATCGGCGACATCGACGTGCGCGTGCTGCTGGCCGCCCACGCCGAACCGCTCGACGCGAGCGGGCACCTGCTCGCCGAGGACGCCCCGGCGGACCCGATCGACCCCGACTACATCGTCGGCCTCGACGTGCTCACGGTCGACGCCCAGGCACCGGCGCTGTTCGGCGCGCACGAGGAGTTCCTCGCCTCCGCCCGACTGGACAACCTCAGCTCCGTACACGCCGAGGTGCAGGCCCTGATCACGCTCGCCGGCGAGGAGCCGGACCCTGCGGACGGCGGCCCTGCCCCGATCGCGCTGATGGTCGCCAACGACCACGAGGAGGTGGGCTCGGCGACCCGCTCGGGCGCCGCCGGGCCGTTCCTCGAGGACGTCCTGGTGCGGATGCACGCCGCCCTCGGCGGGGACGAGTCCTCGCGCCGCCGCGCCCTCTCCTCGTCCCTCGTGCTCTCGGCCGATGCCGGCCATGCCGCACATCCGAACTATCCCGAGCGCCACGACCCGGTGACCCGGCCGCAGCTGGGCGGCGGGCCGATGCTGAAGATCAATGCGCAGCAGCGGTACGCGACCGATGCCGTCGGCATCGCCGCCTTCGCGGCCGCCTGTGAGCGGGCCGGAGTGCCGCACCAGCACTTCGTCTCCCACAACGCGATGCCCTGCGGCTCGACGATCGGGCCGATCACCGCGACCCGGCTGGGGATGACCACGGTCGACGTGGGCATCACACTGCTGTCCATGCATTCGGCACGTGAGATGTGCGCCACCGCGGATCCGCTGCTGCTGCAGCAGGCCTGCGCGGCGTTCCTGCGCGGCTGACGGAGCGTCCCCCGGCCCCGTGACCTCCGCACCTCCTCCTGCCGGCGCGCCCGCGGCCGGTCCCGCCCCCACCGGCGCGGGCCGCTTCCGCCCCGAGCTGCACGGTCTGCGCGGTCTCGCGATCGGCCTCGTGGTGCTCTACCACGTCTGGTTCGACCGGGTCTCCGGCGGCGTCGACGTCTTCCTCTTCCTCTCCTCCTTCCTGCTGGTGGGGACGTTCCTGCGGCGTGTGGACGCGGGGCGTCCGACGGCGCCGGCGGCGTACTGGGGACGCACCTTCAAGCGGCTCCTGCCGCCCACGGCGGTGGTGGTGCTGGCGACCCTCGCCGGGATCCGGCTGGTGCTCCCGCCCGAGCGCTGGATGACCGCGCTCAGCGACGCGATCGGCTCGCTCCTGCACGTGGAGAACTGGGTGCTGATCGCGCGGGGCGTGGACTACTACGCCGCCGAGGAGACCGGGCCGTCGGCCTTCCAGCACTTCTGGTCCCTGTCGATCCAGGGGCAGGTGTTCCTCGCCTGGCCGCTGCTGATCGCCGCCGCGGTGCTGCTCGCCCGCGCCCTGCGGCTCCCCGCCCGCGCCCTGCTCGGGGTCGTCTTCGGCGTGGTGCTCGCGGCCTCGTTCGCGTGGTCGGTCGTGTCCACCGCGACCCAGCAGGAGATCGCCTACTTCGACACCTCCACCCGGCTGTGGGAGTTCGCGGCCGGCTCCCTGCTGGGCCTCGCCCTGCCGTGGTCCGAGCGGCGCGCGGAACGGAGGATCCCGCGCAGCGCCCGCCGGGGACGGCGCCGTGCCGAGCGGCACCCCCGGTCCCCCTCGTCCCTGCCCGTGCCCCTCCGGGTGGTGATGGCCTGGGCGGGGATCGTCGCGCTGGTCGCCTGCGGGCTGCTGATCGACGTGCAGGGCGCGTTCCCGGGCTGGATAGCCGCCTGGCCGCTGGCGGCGGCCGGCCTGGTGCTGGTCGCCGGCACCACCGGGCACCCGCTGAGCGTGGACCGGGTGCTCTCGACCCGGCCCGCGGTGGTGCTGGGGGACATCTCCTACGGGCTGTACCTCGTCCACTGGCCGCTGCTGACCCTCCACCTCGCCCGGACGGGGCAGGAGCGCGCAGGGCTGCTCGACGGACTGGCGCTGATCCTGCTCTCCCTGCTGCTGGCCTGGCTGCTGACCCGGCTGGTCGACACGCCCGTGCGGCGCTGGCCGTGGGCGGGCGCGAAGCCCTGGCGGGCCGGCGCCGTGGCGCTGACCTGTCTGGCGCTGGCGCTGGCCCCGGTGGTCGCCGCCCAGCAGCACCTGCTGGGAGCCCAGCGCGAGGCGGAGGCCCGCGCCGTGGCCGACAACCCCGGGGCCCGGGTGCTGGATCCCGAGTTCACCGCGCACCCGGACGCGGACCCGGATGCCGATCCGCTGCCGTCGGCCGCTCTCCTGCCGAAGGACTGGGTCACCGGCGAGGAGGGCTGCACCGGGGAGCTGGCGCCCCGGGCCGGCGACGAACCGCTGCCGGAGGACTGCGGCGTGATCCCCGGCGCCGCGGACGGCCCGGTCCTGATCAGCGTCGGCAACTCGCGGATGGAGCAGTTCACCGGTTCGCTCATCGCCGACGCCGAGGAGCACGGCTGGACCCTGATCACGCTCTGGATGGGCGGATGCGTCTACGCCCCCGATGCCCAGGTCTCCCCCGAGTGCGACGCCTGGAGCGCGCAGGCGAGGCACTACATCGAACGGATCGACCCCGACGCGGTCGTCCTGAACTCCACGTTCCTGACCCCTGAACGCACCGAGATCGTCACGCCCGGCCTGGAGGACACGCTCGCCGATCTCACCGGTGCCGGCGTGGACGTGATCGCGGTGCGGGACCTGCCGCGGATGCCGCTGCACCAGGCCGACTGCGTCCGCGACCGGGGGCCGGACGCCCCCGCCTGCACGCCGCCCCTGCCCGAGGCGCTGACCGCCGAGCGGCCCGACGCGTCCCTGCTCGCGGCGCAGGCCGAGGGCGTCTTCCCCGTGGAGGTGAACGACCTGGTGTGCCCCGAGGGCGTGTGCCGACCGGTGATCGGCAACGTGCGGGTGTCCATCGACCCCGACCACATCTCGGCCAGCTACGCCGCCTCGATGCAGGACGCGGTCCGGGAACGGCTGCGCGAGGAGGGCTTCGCCTGGTGAGCGGGGCGCTCAGCCCTCCGCGGCGCGCATCCCGATCGCCCGCACCGACTCGACCGCCTCGCGTGCCCGGGCCGTCGACGGGTGGTCGGGGCCGTGCTCGCGGCGGGCGTCCTCGAGCAGCTCCTCGACCTGGTAGTACGAGTCGTCGAGATGGCCGGCCTCGGCGGTGGCGACGGCCAGCTCGCAGCGCAGCTCGATGGCCTCGGGGCTGAGCGACTCACCGTGCTCGAGCAGGTCCAGCAGACGACGGGTGGCCTCATGGACTCGCTGCTGCGGGGAACTCATCGGGTCTCCTGTGCGGGGTGCGGGGTGACTGGATCCTACGCCGGACGGGCCGCGGCGGACGCCCGGCGCAGTACTCTGAGCAGGACATGGAGATCAATCCCCTCGAGTCGCGTCTGCGCATGCTGCAGCAGATCGACGGGGTCCAGATGCAGCGCGAGGCGACCCCCGACGAGGAGACCGCCGGGTGTCCGGGCTGCCCG
>DATGUQ010000167.1:0-5554 GCA_035301145.1 Brachybacterium sp.
GCCGAGGTGCTGTACGCGGTGCGCGCGGAGGGCGCCCGGCACCTGGCCGACGTGCTCGAGCGCCGCACCCGCCTGGACTACGAGACCCCCGACCGCGGGGTCGCGGCGGCCGACGAGATCGCCGCGCTCATCGGGCCCGAGCTGGGCTGGGACGAGACGGACCGTGCCCGGGAGATCGACACCTACCGGGAGTTCATCGCCGCCCGCCTGGACGGCGAACTCACCACCAGCGATGAGCAGGCGGCGGCCCGCCTCGCCGAGGCTCCGGAGGTGCCCACCCGACGATGACCGATCCGGTGCCCGGAGACGAGATCCGGGCACCGCGCGGGGCGCGCACGGTGCGCGCCCCTGCAGCGCTCCACGCAGCGCTGCGACCGGCTGATCCGGGCTCGGCCCGATACGTGCTCGCCGCCGAGCGGCGGGCCGATCCCACCCGGCCTGGTGCGCCGCAGCTGCGGGCCCTGGGGCAGGTCCTCGAGCTCAGCCGGAACCCGATCCGCAACGAGGCGGACCGCGAAGGAGAACGAGACATGGAAGCACTCGGAACGATCCTGATGTCGGAGATCGCGGGCACCGCGATGCTGACGCTGATGGGCGGTGGCGTCGTCGCCAACGTCGTCCTCGGGAAGACCAAGGGCAACGGCGGCGGCTGGCTGCTGATCAACTTCGGCTGGGGCCTGGCGGTCTTCTCCGGCGTGTGGGTCGCCTACAAGACCGGCGCGCACCTGAACCCGGCCGTGACCATCGGCCTGGCCACGAGCGAGGCCGGCGAGTACGCGCCGGGCATCCCGATCACCTTCGGCACCACGATCATCTACTTCGTGGCCGAGATGATCGGCGCATTCCTCGGCGCGATCCTGGCCTGGATGGCCTACAAGAACCACTACGACCAGGAGACCGATCCGGGTGCCATCCTGGGCACCTTCTCCACCGGGCCGGAGATCCGCTCCAAGGGCTGGAACGTGATCACCGAGATCATCGCGACCTTCGTGCTCGTGTTCGTGATCATCATGTTCGGCAACACCCCGCACGAGCTCGGCCCCCTCGCGGTCGCGCTGCTGGTGCTCGCGATCGGTGCCTCGCTCGGCGGGCCCACGGGATATGCCATCAACCCGGCCCGCGACCTCGGGCCGCGCCTGGCGCACGCCGTCCTGCCGATCAGGCACAAGGGCGGCTCCGACTGGGGATACTCGTGGGTGCCGGTCGTCGGCCCCATGATCGGCGGCGCCCTGGCGGGCATCGCCTCGGTCCTCTACTTCTGATCGACCCCCGACACCTCCCATCCACGACGAAGGAGTTCCGATGAACGACCAGACCATGTACATCATGTCGATCGACCAGGGCACGACCTCGACCCGCGCGATCATCTTCGACCACGCCGGCCAGATCGTCGCCAGCGGGCAGAAGGAGCACGAGCAGATCTTCCCGAAGTCCGGCTGGGTCGAGCACGACCCGAAGGAGATCTGGAAGAACACCCGCGACGTGGTCGGCAAGGCGCTGGTGAACGCCGACATCAACCGCCACCAGCTGGCGGCCGTGGGCATCACCAACCAGCGCGAGACCGCGGTGGTGTGGGACAAGGCCACCGGCGAGCCGGTCCACAACGCGATCGTCTGGCAGGACACCCGCACCCAGCGCATCTGCGACGAGCTCGCGGGCGACGAGGGCGCCGACAGGTACAAGGAGCGCGTGGGCCTGCCGCTGGCGACCTACTTCTCCGGCCCGAAGGTCAAGTGGATCCTCGACAACGTCGAGGGCGCCCGGGAGAAGGCGGAGGCCGGCGAGCTGCTGTTCGGCAACACCGATTCGTGGCTGCTGTGGAACCTCACCGGTGGGCCGAACGGCGGCGTGCACGTCACCGACGTCACCAACGCCTCGCGCACGATGCTGATGAACATCGACACCCTCGACTGGAACGAGGACATCGCGAAGGACATGGGCATCCCGCTGTCCATGCTCCCGGAGATCCGCTCCTCCTCCGAGGTGTACGGCACGGGCCGCAAGAACGACCTGCTCATCGACACCCCGATCGCGGGCATCCTCGGCGACCAGCAGGCCGCGACCTTCGGTCAGGCGTGCTTCGAGGTGGGCCAGGCCAAGAACACCTACGGCACCGGCAACTTCATGCTGATCAACACCGGCGAGGACCTGGTGCGCTCCGAGAACGGGCTGCTCACCACCGTCGCCTACAAGATCGGCGAGAACAAGCCGGTCTACGCCCTCGAGGGGTCGATCGCCGTCACCGGCTCGCTCGTGCAGTGGGTGCGGGACAACCTGGGCCTGATCGAGGACGCCCCCGAGATCGAGGACCTCGCCACGCAGGTCGACGACAACGGCGGCCTGTTCATCGTCCCCGCCTTCTCGGGTCTGTTCGCCCCGCACTGGCGCTCCGACGCCCGCGGCGCGATGGTGGGCATGACCCGGTTCCACAACAAGCACCACATCGCCCGGGCCACCCTGGAGGCCACTGCGTTCCAGTCCCGCGAGGTGCTGGACGCGATGGTCGCC
The DNA here is from genome assembly GCA_035301145.1 of Brachybacterium sp. Classification (GTDB taxonomy): domain Bacteria; phylum Actinomycetota; class Actinomycetes; order Actinomycetales; family Dermabacteraceae; genus Brachybacterium. Next base: position 2,509 of record DATGUQ010000167.1, read on the forward strand.
GATGCCGAGAGCGAGGGTGTGGAGCTCTCGGAGCTCAAGGTCGACGGCGGCATGGTCATGAACGAGACCCTGATGCAGTTCCAGGCCGACATCCTCGGCGTGCCCGTGGTGCGCCCGAAGGTCATCGAGACCACCGCGCTCGGCGCCGCCTACGCCGCCGGCATCGCGGTGGGGTACTGGGACGGAGAGCAGGACGTCATCGACAACTGGGCCGAGGACAAGCGCTGGGAGCCCGCGATGGACGAGGAGACCCGCGCCCGCTCGCTGCGCCTGTGGAAGAAGGCCGTGGACCGCACCCTCGACTGGGTCGACGAGGACACGGAAGCTCTGTACAGCTGAGCGACGAACTGCGGGTGCGGAGTGGTCGGCGAGGGACGAGCCGCCCGCGCAGCGCCCGCGGGAGGAGATCAGCAGTGGGGCACAGCTGAGCGACTGACCCTGCACCTCGATCACGTGCGCGTGGGAGCCATCCCCGGTTCCCGCGCGCACGTCGTGCGTGGCCAGGGGGCAATTCGGGCACTTCGGTCAGCTTCGCGCGGATCGCGAGGGAGGTCACCTTCCGGCCACAAGACCGCTCACAGCGCTGTGAGCGGCGACATCGGGGCGTAGGGTCGACCCCACCCTGGTTCCCGGGCGCCGTCGGGCGGCCCGTCGGCGACCGTCCGGCCGCCGATGCCCGGCCAGGGTCGTCGCGCGCCTGTTCCGCGGGGTCCTCTCCCGGGGTCCGGTGTCTCCCGCGCGATGCCGTGACCCTGCCCCTTCGACTTCCCCTTCCCCTCCCCTGAGATCGGAGTCCCCTCATGGATCTCGTCTTCAAGATCATCGCCCTGGTCATCTACTTCGGCGCCATGATCGCCATCGGCCTGTACGCCTTCCGCAAGACAGCGGACGGCGAGGACTACATGCTCGGCGGGCGCCAGCTGCACCCCTTCACCGCTGCGCTCTCCGCCGGCGCCTCGGACATGTCCGGCTGGCTGCTGATGGGTCTGCCCGGCGCCCTGTACATGGGCGGGCTCGTGGAGGCATGGATGGCCATCGGCCTCACCGTCGGCGCGGGCCTGAACTGGTTCTTCGTCGCACCGCGGCTGCGTCAGTACACGCAGATCGCCGGCAACGCGATCACGGTGCCGAGCTTCTTCGGCAACCGCCTGCACGACCGCACGCACATCCTGCGCATCGCGGCCGGTCTGATCATCCTGCTGTTCTTCACCTTCTACGTCTCCTCCGGCATGGTCGCCGGCGGTGTCTTCTTCCAGTCGACGTTCGGCGGCTCCTACCTCACGGGCATGCTGCTGGTCGCCGGCGTCACCATCGTGTACACGCTGTTCGGCGGGTTCCTCGGCGCGAGCTACACGGACGTGGTCCAGGGGCTGATCATGCTGGTCTCCCTGCTCGCCGTCCCGATCGTCGCGATGTTCGTGGTCGGCGGGCCGGTGGCGATGTTCGAGTCCGTGCGCGAGGTCAACTCGACCTTCGGCTCCCTGACCGCCGGCGGCACCGCCATCGGCATCATCTCCTCGGCGGCCTGGGGCCTGGGCTACTTCGGCCAGCCGCACATCATCGTGCGCTTCATGGCCCTGCGCTCCTCCCGCGACGCCAGGTACGGCTTCGTCGTGGGCATGAGCTGGATGATCCTGTGCGTCGGGGGTGCGGTGTTCACCGCGCTCGCGGGCCTGGCCTACTTCCAGCAGAACCAGGAGGCGGTCCTCACCGACGCCACCAACGGCGAGTCCGTGTTCCTGGATCTCGCGCAGCTCCTGTTCCATCCGATGATCGCCGGTCTGCTGCTGGCCGCAGTGCTGGCGGCGATCATGTCCACGGTCTCCTCGCAGCTGATCGTGTCCAGCTCGGCGCTGATCGAGGACTTCCTGGGCGGCATCGGCGTCGAGCTCTCCGCCAAGGGCGCGCTGTGGGGCGGCCGCATCGGTGTGCTCGCCGTGTCGGTGATCGCGCTGCTGCTCGCCCTGGACAAGGACAGCTCGGTGCTGAGCCTGGTCGGCTTCGCCTGGGCGGGATTCGGCGCCGCCTTCGGCCCGATCGTGCTGCTGTCGCTGTTCTGGCGTCGGCTCACGATGGCCGGTGCGGCCGCGGGCATGGTCTCGGGCGCGGCGGTCGTGTTCGTCTGGGGCCAGTTCACCCCGGACGTCACCTGGGGGCTGTTCGGCGACCAGCACCTCTACGAGATCGTCCCGGGATTCCTGGCCTGCCTCGTGCTCGCCGTCGTGGTCAGCCTCGTCACGCCGCAGCCGCCGGCGAAGGCGATGGAGGAGTACGACGACATGCTCGAGTCGCTGTCCACCGGGGTGGCCCGCGACCGTTCGGCGGAGAGCGCCGAGGCGGCGGGCGCCGGCCCGACGGCCTGACGCGGCCCCGCGCACGGGCCCGCCAGGGAACAGGCGCGGCGCGGACCCCGGTCAGTCCCCGAAGAGCAGCTCGTCGACGGGACCGTGCACGCCGGGCCGGGCCGCGAACAGGGAACCGGCCGCGGGATCGTCACCATCGGCCAGGTTCTCCCGGCTGGTGGTGATGAACAGGGTGCCGCGGTCCTCGCCCCCGAAGGCGCAGGCCGTGACCTGCGTGGCGCCCACGGAGATCCGCTCGGCGACCTTCCCGTGCTCGTCCAGCCCCAGCACCTGGCTGCCGGAGTGCATCGCCACCCACACATTGCCCGCGGAGTCCAGGCAGAGCCCGTCGGGGTGCCCGTCCTCGCCGGTGAGATCGGCGAAGGGGCGACGGCCGACGAGTCCGTCCGCGTCGGACCAGTCGAAGACGTCCACCCGCCCGGTGGGGGTGTCCACGTAGAACGCGCGCGCCCCGTCGGCGGAGAACGCGAGGCCGTTGGAGATCGTCAGGTCGCCGAACAAGCGGGTGGTGGTGCCGTCCGGCATCAGCCGCCACATCGCGCCGCCGCCGGGGCGCGCGTCGTAGGCCATGGTGCCGCACAGGAACGAGCCGTCCGGCGCGACCGCGCCCTCGTTCATGCGCACGTCCTCCTCCCACAGCGGCGGGAGCGGGGTGATCGAGCCGTCGGCGTCCTCGAGCGCGA
>DATGUQ010000168.1:0-7464 GCA_035301145.1 Brachybacterium sp.
CCCACCGCGAGCTCGATGTCACCGGCGGCCGGGTCGTTCCAGACCAGCGGGACGGTGAGGGTGCCGCATTCGACGTCCTCGCCCTGCACGCCCTCGCAGGCGCCCCAGTCGATCTCCTGCTCGTAGTACTCCGCGTAGGCGGGGTCCTCGGCGGGATCGGACTCCAGGCCCGCGGCGGCGGAGCTGCCGACCTCCTCGAGCGCCGGGCCGTCGGAGGAGGACTCGGACGGGCTCGATCCGTCGGGCTCCGTCGACTCCTCGCCGTCGGGGCCGGGGCCGGCCCCGGTGCATCCCGCGAGCAGCAGGACTGCGGTGGCGGCGCCGGCGGCGAGACGGGCGAGCGGGCGGCGGGCGCGAGCGGCATGGGTCATGCAGAGATCCTGTCGTGACGAACGGGTCGTGACCGGGGAAGCGGGGCACGGACCCGGCCATCCTAGGTGCACCACCCCGCCCCCGCCCCGACGGCTCACCCCACTTCGCGCACGGTCCAGCGGCGCACCCCGAGCGCGGCGGGAACGAGCACCAGCAGCACCAGCGGCAGCAGCTCGAAGGCCCCCGCCTCCCCGTCCCCCAGCGCCGCGGCGGCCGCGGAGAGGTCCACGGCCCGGATGACGTCGCTGATCAGCTCGGAGCCGAAGGCCATCGCGACCGTCCCGGCGGTGCTGATCACGAACGGCAGACCGATCGCGACCACCAGCGAGATCACCGTGGACTGCAGCAGGATGCCCATCGCCAGGGAGAACAGCAGCGCGGCCACGATCACCAGCAGGTGGGTGGTCAGCACGTCCTCGAGGCCGGAGAAGACGGTCCCCTCACCCATCAGCTCCCCGCCGATCCAGGTGGTGGCCGCGGCCAGCCCGATGGACAGCGCTACCAGCACCGCCGAGACCACGGTCGCGGCGATCAGCTTCGAGGCGAGCACCCCCGAGCGGCCGGGCCGCTGCAGGAAGGTGTTCTGGATGGAGCGGTCGGACCACTCCCCCGCCGTCATCATCACGGCGATGACGGGGATGATCAGGCTCAGCGGGAGGCTGAGCACCATGAAGGTGAACTCCACGTCGGAGGTGCCGTCGGGGATGACGGCGGGCTGGACGAGGCCGCCGAGCGCGGCGAAGCCCACCAGCAACAGCACGGAGAGGGTCAGCAGGATCGCGGCGCCGCGGGTGTCGAGATAGCTGCGCAGGTCGATGTCGGGTCGCATGGGGGAGTCCTCGATCTGGTCGAAGGGGCGGGTCAGCGGATCGGTGCCGCGGCGGGCTCGGCGGCGGCGTTCTGCCGGTCGGGGGCCGACGGGGTCTCGTCCTGCCCGGTCAGGGAGAAGAAGACGTCCTCGAGGCCGCCGCCGGAGGTGGCGCCGAGGGAGGTGAGCACCAGCTGCTCGCGCAGGGCGAGGCGCCCCATGTCCTCGGGGGCGAGGCTCACCTCGAGCTCCCCATCGCCGCGGTGCTCGAAGGCGATGCCGTGACGGTCCAGCGCGGCGCGCAGTGCCTGCGGATCGAGGGCGGTGACCCGGGTGCCCGAGCCCGCGGTGAGCTCCTCGAGGGTCCCTTCGCTGATCAGGCGCCCCTGGGCGATCACCACCAGGTGGTCCACGGTGGCCTCGACCTCGCGGAGCTGATGGCTCGACAGCAGCACGGTGCCGCCCGCGTCGGCGAAGGAGCGCAGCAGGCGGCGCATCCAGCGGATCCCCTCGGGGTCCAGGCCGTTCGCCGGCTCGTCCAGGACCAGCACGGAGGGGTCACCGATCAGGGCCACGCCGATGCCGAGCCGCTGGCGCATCCCGTACGAGTAGCCGCCGACCCGCTTGCCGCCGGCGTCCTGCAGCCCGACCGTCTCCAGCACCTCGTCGGCGCGGGAGGCCGGCATGCCGACGGTCGCGGCGGTCAGCCGCAGGGTCTCGCGACCGGTGCGCCCGTTGTGCAGGGCTCGCGCATCGAGCATCACGCCGATGGTGCGGGCCGGGTGGGAGAGGCTGCGGAAGCTCCGCCCGCCCACGAGCGCCTCACCGGCATCCGCACGCGCCAGGCCCGTGAGGATGCGGAGGGTGGTGGACTTGCCGGCACCGTTCGGGCCGAGGAAGCCGGTGACGGTGCCGGGAGCGCAGACGAAGCTGAGGTCGTCGACGGCGGCACGGGTGCCGTAGAGCTTGCGCAGGCCGCGCACCTCGAGGCTGATTCCTGCGGCGGCGGAAGGGGTCGTGGAGGTCATGCCTCGAGGTTCCTCCGCGCCGCGGGGCGCGGCCAGCGACGCGGGGCGAGGCGGACGCCGACGAAGGTCGCGCCGCGCCGGCCGTGCGGGAGGCGACCCCTCGACCTCCGTCGATGCCGTGCCCGACCTGCGGCTGCCCCGGCCTCCGGCCGTACGGCGACCGGCCTGGTGGGGCGGGATGCCACCAGTAGAGTGACGTCGTGGACGACTTGGGAGCGCCGACACGGCACCGCTGGCAGGAGATCCTGCTGCTCGTCGTGGTGACTGCGGAGGCCGTGCTCCAGGTGGTGTCCTCCGCCTCGACCGTCGACCTCTGGCGCGCCGTGCTGACGCTCGCGCTCGGCCTCGCGCTGCTGCTGCGTCATCGCCGCTGGCAGTGGCTGCTCCCTGTGCTGCTCGCGGTCAACGCCCTGTCGATGTCGCTGGCGGTGCTGATCATCGTCACCTACGCCTACGCCACCCGCAGCCACAACCGGCTGCTGATCTTCCTGATGGCGGTGCTGGCGGTGGCCGCCGGAGCGATGCCCGCGCTGCTCGAGCTGGGTCCCGGGCCGCGGATCGGCCTGATGGGGCTGCTGCTGGTGATCCTGGTGGTGACCGCCTCGGCCGCGACCGGCATGTACACCTCGACCCGTCGGGCCCTGCTGGCGCAGCTGCAGCAGCGTGCCGAGCAGGCGGAGTCCGGCCGCACGGCCGCGGAGGACCAGGCGCGTCGCGCCGAGCGCACCCGCATCGCCCGCGAGATGCACGACATCGTCGCCCACAAGATCTCGCTGGTCGCGATGCACGCCGGGGCGCTCGAGGTGAACCCGAACCTCGAGCGCGCCCAGGTCCAGCAGTCCGCCGGCCTGATCCGGCAGACCGCCACCACGGCGCTCTCCGAGCTGCGCGAGGTGCTGGGCGTGCTGCGCGGCGACGGCGAGGAGGCCCCGCTCGCGCCCCAGCCGACGTGGGAGGACGTGCGCCGCCTGGTGACCACCTCGCAGGAGGCCGGGGTGGCGGTGGACCTCTTCGACTTCATCGACGACGAGGTCCCCGATCCGCTCGCGCGCACCGCCTACCGCGTGGTGCAGGAGGGGCTGACCAACATCCACAAGCACGCCCTGCACACCAAGGCGCGCGTGGCGCTGATCGGCGAGCCCGGCACGGAGCTGGTGATCGAGGTCAGTAATGTGCTCCCCAAGGGGTTCACGACCGATCTCCCCGGGGCGCGGATGGGGCTCTCGGGCATCGAGACGCGGGTGACGCACGCGGGCGGGACCATCACGTCGGGACCCACCGACGACGGACGATTCGAAGTGAGGGCGGTGATCCCGTGGCCGACGGCGACGTGACGCGCGTAGGACTGATCGACGACGACTCCCTGGTGCGCGCCGGGCTGGCGATGATCCTCGGCGCGGACCCCGGCATCGAGGTGGTCGCGCAGGGCGACGACGGCGCGGAAGCCGTGACGCTGGTGCAGAAGCACCGGCCGGACGTGCTGCTGATGGACGTGCGGATGCCGAAGCTCGACGGCATCGGGGCGACCCGGGCCGTCTCCGCCCTGCCGAACCCGCCGAAGATCGTCATGCTCACCACCTTCGACATGGACGAGTACGTGTTCCAGGCCCTCGAGGCCGGGGCCAGCGGCTTCCTGCTCAAGGACACCCCGCCCCAGGACCTGGCCCGGGCCGTGCACGTGGTCGCCGGCGGCGACGCGATGCTCTCCCCCACCATCACCCGGCGGATGCTCTCCCACTTCTCGGAGGCGAACCCGGGGTCCCGCCAGGACCGCCATCCCGGGCTCGACCAGCTCACCGACCGGGAGACCGAGGTGCTCGGCGCGGTCGGGGCGGGGCTGTCCAACGCCCAGATCGGCATGCGGCTGTTCATGAGCGAGGCGACCGTGAAGGCGCACGTCTCGAAGATCTTCGCGAAGCTCGACTGCACCAACCGCGTGCAGATCGCGATCATCGCCCACGAGGCCGGACTCTCCGACCTCGACGCCGACCAGGTCTGACCGGGCGCCCCTCGGACGCCCCGCGCTGCGGGCGCGGTACATCGCCCGCCGTCGGTCAGCCCCAGCCCAGCTCGTGGAGGCGGGCGTCGCTGATGCCGAAGAGGTGGCCCAGCTCGTGCAGCACGGTCACGGCGATCTCCTCGACCAGGTGCTCGCGGGAGCGGGCATGGCGCTGCAGCGGACCGCGGAAGATGAAGATCCGATCCGGTTGGGCGTACCCCTGGAAGATGCTGCGCTTGTCCAGCGGGATCCCTTCGTACAGACCCAGCAGCTCCGTGCCCCCGGACTGCTCCGGTGCGGGCTCCTCCTCCACGAGGATCGCGACGTTCGCCTCGGCGATGGCGCGTGCTATCTCCTCGGGCAGCGAGTCCAGGGCGTCGTCGACCGCCTCCTCGAAGTCCTCGCGGCTGATCCTGATCATGACGCCATCGAACCATGGGCGGCCGGGCTGCGGCTGTGACGCGCAGCCCGGCTCCGCACAGCCCCGCCCCCACGGCCCGTCCCGCGGCGGTCGCCCTGTGGTCGTCGGGGCGGCATCGGAGCGCAGCGGGGGTGTCGCGTACGCCGCATCGACGCAGACGTCGGAGGCGTCGATCCGCGCGGGTGGGTATGCTTTCGGTCGGGCAGTTCTCTGCCCGGGGCCCCCATCGTCTAGAGGCCCAGGACACCGGCCTTTCACGCCGGCGACACGGGTTCGAATCCCGTTGGGGGTACTCGCACCGGTCGTGACGGAGAACCCGTGGCGACCAGGCGAGACGGAAGTGCGAGACGGCTCACAGCGAAAGTGGTGCAGAGCCGCGAGAACGTCCGGTAGAGTTGTCCAGGTCGATGCGAGCAGGAGCAGCGCGGAGACATGCAAGGCCCTGTAGCTCAGTTGGTTAGAGTGCCGCCCTGTCACGGCGGAGGTCGCCGGTTCAAGCCCGGTCAGGGTCGCCCCCGCGAGAAGGCCCCGGAACATGGTTCCGGGGCCTTCTCCGTTCCTCGTACGCTCGAGGGATGAGCACCCCACTGCGCAACCACCGCATCCGCCTCGCCTCCCGCCCGCACGGCGAGCCCGGCCCGGAGGATTTCCGCCGCGACGTCGTCGAGGTGCCGTCCCCGCAGCCCGGCCAGGTGCTGCTGCGCACCCGCTACCTGTCCCTGGATCCGTACGTGCGCGGCCGCATGAGCGCGGCGAAGTCCTACGCCGCACCGATGGAGGTCGGGGACGTGATCGTGGGCGGCACCGTCTCCGAGGTGGTCGAGTCCGCGGCCGACGGCTTCTCCCCCGGTGACACGGTGCTGTCCTACGGCGGCTGGCAGGAGTACAGCCTCGAGCAGGCCGACGGGCTGCGCCGGCTGGACCCGTCGGCCGCGCCGGTGACGACCGCGCTGGGCGTGCTCGGCATGCCCGGATTCACCGCGTACGCAGGGCTGCTCGCGATCGGGGACCCGCAGCCCGGGGAGACCGTCGCCGTCGCTGCGGCGACCGGCCCGGTCGGCTCGGCCGTGGCCCAGATCGCGAAGCTCCGCGGCGCCCGGACGATCGGCATCGCCGGCGGCGAGCGCAAGGTCGCCCGCCTCCGCGAGCTCGGCGTCGATGCCGCCCTCGACCACCGCGCCCCGGACCTGTCCGGGCGCCTCGCCGAGGCCGCCCCGGACGGCATCGACGTGTACTTCGAGAACGTGGGCGGCGCCGTGTGGGAGGCCGTGCTCCCCCAGCTGAACGAGTTCGCACGCGTGCCGGTGTGCGGGCTGGCCGCGCACTACAACCAGGCCTCCCTGCCGGAGGGCCCGGATCGCAGCGGGCAGCTGATGGGCACCGTGCTCGCCAAGAGCCTCACCCTGCGCGGCTTCATCCAGCGGGAGTTCGCCCCGACCATGTTCGAGGACTTCCTGCGCGACATGACCGGCTGGGTCGCCGACGGTTCGGTGCAGCACACCGAGGACGTCACCCAGGGCCTGGACCGCGCACCGGAGGCATTCGTCGGCATGCTGCGCGGGGAGAACTTCGGCAAGGCGATCGTCCAGGTCTCGTGATCCCGGGCCGCTCCGCGCGGCGGAGGGCCGTGGTGTGCCTCTCACCCGGGGCACGGAGTTGGGAGCACTCCGCGAAGGCTGTTAACCTTGTCCTCGGTCGCTCTCGGCGATCACGGCTCTGTAGCTCAGTTGGTAGAGCGTTCGACTGAAAATCGAAAGGTCACCGGATCGACGCCGGTCGGAGCCACCGCCCCGAAGCCCCCTGGCACTGCCAGGGGGCTTCGTCGTGTTCGGGCACCCTGAACCCCGCGCCATAGGTACGCACTATACTTAGCTCCATGACGAACCTAGGTAGCGATCCCGTCCGTGAGCCGCGCTGGCCGGCGGCCTGGGCCCGCGCCCTGCTGCCCAGCGCGATCCTCGCCTGCGTGGAGGAGGTCCCGTTGCACGGCTATGCGATCGGCCAGGCGCTCGGCGCCCGCGGCTTCGGCGTCCCCCGCGGCGGCTCGCTGTACCCGGCGCTCGCCCGCCTGGAGGAATCGGGTGTGATCGCGGCCGAGTGGGTGCCCGGCCCGTCGGGCCCGGCGCGACGGCAGTACACGCTCACCCGTGCCGGCCGGGACCAGCTCGCACGCGACCGGATCACGCTGGGAGCGCTCACCGTCGCGCTCGACGCCGCGCCTCCGGACAGTCCCGGGCCGCCCGCCGCCGGGACCTCGCAGACCTCCCCGGCCCTCGCATGCGATACAGGTACCGACGACGCCCCCGGCCACCGCACTGCGGCCATGGCGGAAGGAGTCACCGATGACCTCTGACGACCTCTCCCCCACCACGGCGGACGGACCTGCCGGCCCCGAGCTGGACCGGGTGCGTCACGCCTTCTTCACCGCCCGCGCTGTCCAGGAGGACCCCCGGTGGGCGGAGGACGCGCTGGTGGCCATGGTGTTCTCCGACGTGCGGATCGACGTCGCCGAGGAGCGCCTCGTCGAGGCGGCGACCCTGGTGCAGCAGTCCCAGGAGAGTCCCGAGCAGCTGTACGGGCCGGCCCGCGAGTGGGCGGCCGAGCAGGTCGAGTCCCTGCGCAGCAGCGGTCAGGGCGTGTTCGAGAACCCGCTGCGGTTCGGCGTGCGCGAGGGCGTGCTGCTCGTACTCGGCATCGCCGCCGGCCTCAGCGCGCTGTTCGTCGCGAGCGACGTGCTCTCGCTGCTGCTGGGCACCGGCTCGAGGAAGGGGCTCACCGCCGGGCTCGCCGTGGCGCCGCTGCTGCTCTCCGCGGTGCTCGTCGCCCTGATCCGCGT
>DATGUQ010000169.1:0-3749 GCA_035301145.1 Brachybacterium sp.
ACCTCTCGGCCACCACGGACCTGCAGGAGCTCGCGGGCTGCGACCTCGTGCTCGAGGCCGTCCCCGAGGTGCTCTCGATCAAGAGGTCCGTCTTCGCGGAGCTCGAGGGCGTCCTGGCCGAGGACGCCCTGCTGGTCACCAACACGTCCTCCCTGTCGGTGGCGGCGATGGCGGAGGGCCTCACCCATCCGGAGCGCGTCGTGGGCCTGCACTTCTTCAACCCCGTCGCCAAGATGCCGCTGGTCGAGGTGGTCCACACCGAGGCGACCGACGAGGCCACCCTCGCCACCGGCCTCGAGGTGGTGCGCCGGCTGCGGAAGTTCGCCGTGCGCAGCGCGGACGCCCCCGGATTCGTCGTCAACCGGCTGCTGTTCCGTGTGCTCGGAGCGGTCCTCGCCTCCGTCGACGCCGGCGCGGACCCGGCGGAGGTCGATGCCTCGCTCGACGCCCTCGGCCTGCCGATGCGCCCCTTCGCCCTGCTGGACCTCGTGGGGCTCGCGGTCGCGGACCATGTGGGTACGGTGCTCGCGGGCGAGCTCGGCGACCGCTTCCACGCCTCGCCGGGCCTGAGCGCGATGGCGGAGAAGCAGGCCCGCTTCACCGAGCGCAGCAGGACCTCCGTGCATCCTCCGGTCTCGCCCACGGTCGCCGAGGTGTTCGGCACCGGCGCCGCCGGTGCCGCTGCGGCCCCGACCGGGGACGCCCTGCTGGAGAAGGTGCAGGACGCGCTCGCGGAGGAGATCGCGCTGATGCTCGAGTCGCGCGTGGTCGAGCGCCCGGAGCAGGTGGACCTCGCCTTGATCCTGGGCGCCGGCTTCCCCCGCCACCGCGGCGGCATCACTCCGTACCTCGACGCCTCCGGCGCCTCGCAGCGCGCCGCCGGCCGCACCTTCCACGGGGAGGAGTTCGCCGGCCGCGGCTGAGCCGGCACACGCACCGCCCCGGGATCCCTGCACGCGCGGGTCCCGGGGCGGGTCGCGTGTGAGCGTCGGTGAGGGACCTGCTCAGCGCCGCGGCGCGGCCCAGGCGTCGAGCTGCTCGAGCGCCTGCTCGATGGTGCTGCGGCTCTTGCAGAAGGCCATGCGCAGCCAGGAGGTCGCCTCCCCGGCCTCCCCGTCGCGGTAGAAGGCCGACAGCGGGATCGCCACCACCCCCGCCTCCGTCGGGAGACGCTGCGCCAGCGCCTCGGCGTCCGGCTCCCCGAGCCCTCCGGCGTCCGCGACCGTGAAGTAGCCCGCCGCGGGCACGCTCACCCGGAACGCGATCTCGCGCAGCCCGTCGGTGAGCAGGTCGCGGCGTTCCCGCAGATCGGCGGCCAGCTCCTCGAAGGCCGACTGCGGCATGCCGAGCCCCGCCGCCACCGCGGGCTGGAACGGTGCGCCCGAGGAGTAGGTCAGCCACTGCTTGAGCCCGGTGATCGCCGTGATCAGCTCCGGTCGAGCGGTGATCCAGCCGATCTTCCAGCCGGTGACCGAGAAGGTCTTGCCCGCCGAGGAGATCGAGACGGTGCGGTCCTGCGCCCCGGGCAGCGTCGCGATCGGGCGGTGCGGGGTGCCGAAGGTCAGGTGCTCGTAGACCTCGTCGGTGGCGATCAGCGCGTCGTGGCGCACCGCCTGATCGACGATCGCCGCGAGCGCGTCGTGCCCGAGCATCAGACCGGTGGGGTTGTGCGGGGTGTTCACCAGCACCAGGCGGGTGCGCTCCGAGAAGGCACCGCGCAGCGCGTCCGTGGAGACGCCGAGGGTGAGATCCCCCGAGGCGGGGTCCGGGCAGGAGGAGACCGGCACCGTGCGGTGCACCCCGCCGGCCAGGGCGATGATCGCCGCGTACTGGTCGTAGAAGGGTTCGAGGGTGATCACCTCGTCGCCCGGCTCGACCAGGGCCAGGACCGTCGCCGCGAGCGCCTCGGTGGCACCGGTGGTCACCATCACCTCGCTCGCGGGATCCCACTGCAGGCCGTACCACCGGGCCTGGTGCGCGGCGATCGCCTCCCGCAGCCCGGCCTCGCCGGGGCCGGGCGGGTACTGGTTGCGGCCGGCGCGGATCGCCTCGACCGCGGCCTCGGACACGGCGGCGGGCGGGGGATCGTCGGGGAAGCCCTGCCCGAGGTTCAGCGCTCCGTGTGTGAGGGCGAGCGCGGACATCCGGGCGAACACGCTCGGGTGCGCCTCGCCGTTCCTCAGCAGGCCGGCAGCGGCGGCGGCGCGGGTCCAGGGGCCGGTGGTCTCCATGGCGTCGAGTCTGTCAGACACCGGCGGGGCGGGAGGTCTACGGTGGCGGTCAGCCGTCCGCAGCGTCGCAGCGAAGGAGCAGACCATGGAGATCCTCGTCCGCCCGGGTGACCTCACGAAGGAGCGCACCGACGCCGTCGTCAACGCCGCGAACTCGGCGCTGCGGGGCGGCGGGGGCGTCGACGGGGCGATCCACCGCGCCGGCGGCCCCGACATCCTCGCCGAGTGCCGGCGGCTGCGCGAGACCTCGCTCCCGGACGGCCTGCCCGCGGGGCGAGCGGTCGCCACGACCGCCGGGAGGCTGCCGGCCCGCTGGGTGATCCACACCGTCGGGCCCGTGCACTCCACCCGCGAGGACCGCTCCGCGACCCTCGCCTCCTGCTATCGCGAGAGCCTGCGCGCGGCGGTGGAGATCGGTGCGCGCAGCGTCGCCTTCCCGACGATCTCCGCCGGGGTCTACGGATGGCCGATGGACGACGCCGCCCGGATCGCGGTGCAGACCGTGCAGGAGACGGCCGAGGAGGTCGCGGGGCGGATCGACACCGTCGTGTTCGTCCCCTTCGGCGAGGAGGCCGAGCAGGCGTTCCGCCGCTGGACCCGGCAGTAGCCGCGGGCGCCCGCGCTCTGCGAGATCGTCAGGTTCCGAGCCATGTCGGCGGCGGATCTGGCACGGAATCTGACGATCGCCGAGGTGGACTTCGCCGCAGGCCGGATCGCGGCAGCTGCGGCTCAGCGCTTCGGGAAGACGAGGCGGCCGTAGGTGACGTACCGGAACGAGGTGGAGACGACCTGCCCGACGAGCGTGCCGGAGATGTTGTCCGCCAGCACCGAGTCGAGTCCCAGCACGTAGCGGGAGAACGCGAGGCAGGACAGCTGCAGCCCCGCGGCGATCAGGTTGACCAGGACGAACAGCATCAGTGACCGGGCGGTGTCCGGCCGGGGCCGGTCGCCGAAGGTCAGCAGCCGGTTGCCCAGATAGGTCAGGCACGAGGCGACCGCGATGGTCAGCAGCTTCGCCGTCAGCGGTGTGCTGTGCAGCAGCCCCGCTCCCCAGCCCTGGCTCGGGCTCCAGAACACCAGCAGGTTGTACATCGCCGTGTCCAGCAGGAACACCACTCCGCCGACCAGGAGGAACAGACTCGTGGGGCGCAGGTGCTGCTTCGCCGTCGCCGCGAGACGTGAGCGCACTGAGGTGCCCGCGGGGGCGGTGGAGGCAGGGGAGTCCTGCGTCGTCGGGTCCGGCGTCAGCACGCCCGGCACTGTACCCGAGGCGGTAGGATCGGGCCTCGGCCGCTGCGACGGGCCGGTGCGGAGAGCGCCGGACCCTGGGAGCGCGCGGCACGACCGAGGCGACGGGCAGTCGGGTCCTGCGAGGATCCCGCCCTGGGAGCGCCCGGTCCCCACCGCTGCGACGGCCCCGACGGCACCGCCCGACGATCCCCGGGGCGCGCGGCACCGACGACGACTCCTCCGAGGAAGGCCCCCATGACCCACGTCGCCCTCACCATCGCCGGCTCC
>DATGUQ010000170.1:0-2172 GCA_035301145.1 Brachybacterium sp.
TCGTCGCATCCGGCATCAGGACGAATCCGCCGGGCAGCTTGCCGACGTTGCCCAGCAGCACGGTGCGCGCCTTGTGCGCGTGGCGGCTGTCGTCCGGCAGCTGCACGACGACGTCCACCGAGCGGCCCAGCACGGTGCGGACCCCGCCGAAGATGTAGGCGATCCAGCCGATGCGCCGCTTCATCTCCGGATCGGTGTAGCCGATCATCTCCGCGTCGGCACCGAACCCCGCGATCACCAGGAAGATCTGGCGCTCCGCAGCGCGTGCGGAGGCGACCGAGTCACCGACGCGCAGCCAGCCCACGTCGACCCGGCGGTCCCTGCCGGTCAGCGCCGCGACCATCGCCCCGGTCGGGTCCTCCAGCGGGATGTCGACGTTGCGGGCCAGCAGGTTCCCCGTGCCGGAGGGGATGATGCCCATCCGGGTCTCGGTGCCGGCCAGCACCGAGGCGACCCGGCGCACCGTCCCGTCGCCGCCCGCGGCCATCACCAGGTCGGCGCCGTCGGCGACCGCCCGCTCGGTCTGCCCCGTGCCGGGGTCGTCGATCGTGGTCTCGTAGAAGGCCACCTCGGCGCCCTCGATCCGGGCCACCGCGTCGGTGATCTTCCGGCGGAAGGAGCCGGTCTCCCTGAACTTCGAGGGGTTCAGCACCACGGCGACCCTCCGCAGGGCGCCGTCGTCGGCCGACGGGTCCGTCGCCCCGCCCTCCGACTCGTCCCCGGAGGCGGCGGTGCCCCCTTCGAGCACCGCGGTCGCCGCCTTCAGCGCGGCGAGCTCGCGTCGATGGCGGCCCAGATGACGCAGCACCACGGCGAGCATCACGACGGCGACCACCGCGATGACCACCGTAGTGATGCTCAGCAGGAGCAGGGTGAGGTCCATGGCGTCAGAGTAGCGGCATGCCCGGGCGCGGGTACCCTGGTGCAATGATCGATCTGCGGCACCTGCGCGAGAACCCCGAAGCCGTCCGCGACGCCCAGCGGGCGCGTCGACGCGATCCCGCCACCGTGGATGCGGTGCTGGAGGCCGACGTCCGCTGGCGCGAGACCACCGCGGCGTTCGAGTCCGCGCGCGCCGAGCAGAAGGCCTTCGGCAAGGAGGTCGCCCGGGCGACGGGTGAGGAGAAGCAGTCGCTGCTGGCCGAGGTCAAGCAGCTCGCCGCCGACGTGAAGCGCCTCGAGGCCGAGGCCGGCGAGGCGCTGACCACCCGCGACGCCGCGCTGCGGGAGATCCCGAACCTCGCCGAGGGCGCCCCCGAGGGCCTCGAGGACGACTTCACCGTGCGCGAGCACGTCGGCGAGATCCCGCGCTTCGACCACCCGATCAAGGACCACCTCGAGATCGCCGAGGGGCTGCAGGCGATCGACATGGCGCGCGGTGCGAAGGTCTCCGGGGCCCGGTTCTACTTCCTGCGCGGCGTCGGCGCGCAGCTCGAGCTCGCGATCCTGAACTCCGCGATCGACCAGGCCACGAAGGCCGGCTTCACGCCGATGATCACCCCCACCCTGGTGCTGCCGGAGTCGATGGAGGGGACCGGGTTCCTCGGCGAGCACGCCGACGAGGTCTACCACCTCGACAAGGACGACGACCTCTACCTCGTCGGCACCAGCGAGGTGGCGCTGGCCGGATACCACAAGGACGAGATCATCGACCTGGAAGGCGGCCCGCTGCGCTACGCCGGCTGGAGCGCCTGCTACCGCCGCGAGGCCGGCAGCTACGGCAAGGACACCCGCGGCATCATCCGCGTCCACCAGTTCCACAAGGTGGAGATGTTCTCCTACTGCCGCATCGAGGACTCCTACGAGGAGCACGAGCGCCTGCTCGACTGGGAGCGGGAGATGATGGCGCGGATCGACGTCCCCTACCGCATCATCGACACCGCCGCCGGCGACCTCGGCACCTCCGCCGCCCGCAAGTTCGACTGCGAGGCGTGGATGCCCAGCCAGGACACCTACCGCGAGCTCACCTCCACCTCGAACACCACCCAGTTCCAGGCGCGCCGGCTGAACATCCGCGAGCGCACCGAGGACGGGCTGCGCCCCGTCGCCACCCTCAACGGCACCCTCGGCACCACCCGCTTCATCGCCGCGATCCTCGAGAACCACCAGCAGGCCGACGGCTCGGTCGTGGTCCCCGAGGGACTCCGCCCGTACCTCGGCGGGCGCGAGGTC
>DATGUQ010000171.1:0-7569 GCA_035301145.1 Brachybacterium sp.
AGGTGGTTGGTCGGCTCGTCCATGAGCAGCAGGCGGGGCTGCTGGGCGAGCGCACGGGCGATCAGCACCCGCTGCCTCTCCCCGCCGGAGAGCCGGCCGAACTCGCGCCGGGCCAGGGGCAGGGCGCCCGTGGCCTCGAGGGCGTCGGCGGCGATCCGCTGGTCCTCGGCGGTGGTCGCCCCGAAGGCGCCTGCATGCGGGACCCTGCCCAGCAGCACGACGTCGGCGGCGGTGAGCGGGACCTCTCCGGAGAGCTCCTGGGCCATCACCGCGATGCGCCGGGCCCGCTCCCGGCCGCTGAGCGCGGCCAGGTCCCGGCCCTCGAGACGTACGTGGCCCGCGTCGGGCACCAGGGCGCGGTGCAGGATCCGCAGCGCGGTGGTCTTCCCGCTGCCGTTCGGCCCCACCAGGCCCAGCACCTCGCCCTCGGCCACGGACACGTCCACCCCGTCGAGCACCGTCCGAGTGCCGAAGGCATGGTGCACCCCGCGTGCCTCGAGCAGCGGGGCCGCGCTCAGCTCTCCCGGATCAGCAGCCATGCGTGGATCCTCTCCAGACCGTCCACCACCAGCGGCGAGGCGGGCTCGGCGAAGTTGAACAGCAGCGGCAGCAGCGCCTCCTGCTGGACGGCGCGCAGGCTCGTGAGCTGATCCTGCGCGATCATCTCCGCGACCAGATCGCTGCCATCGCCCTCGCCCTGGTGGAGGACCACGAGCACGTCCGGATCCGCGTCCAGGAGCGGCTCGGCGCTGATCTCGAACACCCTGTCCGGCGTGCCCGCGAAGACGTTCTCGATGTCCAGCGCCTCCAGCTGTGCGGTCACCATGGATCCGGCGCCGTAGGTGTACAGCGGCCCTCCGCCGACCGACGGGTACAGCACCGCCGCCGTGCTGGTGCGGAGCGCTGCGGCGGAGTCCGAGACCGCCGCGACCCGCTCCTGCAGAGACGAGGTCAGGGCCTCCGCCTCGGCGCCGCGGTCGAAGATCCGTCCGTACTCCGCGATCGTGGCGTGGAGGGTCTCGAAGCTCGCCCGTTCCCCGTCGGTGCCGCAGTAGACGTCCTGCACCACGACCTGTGCGCCGGCGTCGGCGAGCGCCTCCCGGGTCACCCCGTCGGGCAGGCCGAGGACGAGGTCCGGGGACTGCGCGATGACCAGCTCCTGACTGATCTGCAGGTGGCCGGAGGCGTCGAGGTCCTCCGACAGGGCCGGGATCGCCTCGATCCGGCCGGCCAGGTCCTCGTCGTAGTAACCGGCCGGGAAGGAGCCGGCCCGCGAGACCACCCTGTCCAGCACCCCGATCCCGTCGAGCGTGGTCACGGGCGCGGATTCCAGCAGCACGATCCGCTCCGGCGGGGCGTCGAAGCGCAGCGTCGCCTCGCAGTTCGGGAGCTCGAGCGGGAAGCCCTTCCCGCCCGCCGCGGCGCCGCCTGCGGGGCCTGCGCCGGCGGCCCCCGCGCTGCGGTCGCCGCAGGCGGCGGTGAGGCCGGGGAGCCCGACCAGCGCGCCCAGAGCGGTGCGTCGGCCGATGCGGCCGGGGTGGTGGGCAGTGACGGGGGCCATGCGGTTCCTTCTCGTGGGCGGTGCGGGGGCGGGATGGCGGGCCGGCCTTCGAGGTCGGTCGGCCGGGGCTCAGCCGGTCCTGGCGTGCAGGCGGCGCACGAGCACCAGCAGGAAGGGCGCGCCGATGGCGGCGGTGAGCACACCGATCGGCAGCTCCTGCGGCTGCATGACCACCCGTGCGAAGGCGTCGGCCCACAGCAGGAACAGCGCGCCGAGCAGCGCGGCGGCCGGGACCAGCACGCGGTGCCGTGCGCCCACGAGCCGACGGGCCAGGTGCGGGATCACCAGCCCCACGAAACCGATCGCCCCGGCCCCGGCGACCGCCGCCGCGGTGCACAGCGAGACCAGCAGCAGGAAGCCGATCCGGGCCCGGTCCGGGGCGATGCCGAGGCCGTGCGCGATCTCGTCACCGGCGCTGAGCGCATCGAGCACCCGGGCGCCGGTGAGCATGAGGACGGTGCCCAGGATCGCGGAGAGCACGGCGATGAGCAGGAACGCGTTCCACCGCGCGAGGGAGAGGGAGCCCAGCATCCAGAACATCACCGAGCGGGATCCCTCCGCGGAGTCGGACGAGAAGATCAGCAGGTTCGTCACCGCGGTGAGCGCGTACCCCACCGCCACCCCCGACAGCAGCAGCCGCAGGGAGGTGACCCGGCCGCCGGCGCGGGCGATGAGGAAGACGATCAGCGCGGCGCCGAGGGCGCCGAGGAAGGCCAGCACCGACTGCGCGTACTCGCCCAGCGCCGCCCCGAGCCCGAAGAGGATCGCCGCGGCCGCGCCGGTGGAGGCGCCGCCGGAGACGCCGAGGATGTAGGGATCGGCGAGCAGGTTGCGCACCATCGCCTGCAGCGCCGCACCGCTGATCGCGAGGCAGGCGCCGACGGCGGCGCCCATCAGCACCCGGGGCACGCGCACCGACCAGACGATCGCATCGGCCGACGGGTCCGCGGTGCTCGGCGCCGCGAGCCCCAGGTGCTCGCCGATCACCGCGAGGGTCGTGGCGGGGGTGAGCGGCACCGGGCCGATCCCCGCACACAGCAGCACGCTCAGCACGGTCAGGACGACGAGCACCACGAGCAGCAGGGCGCTGCGGCGAGCACGGGCGCGCAGCCCGAGCGGGTCGCGGGCCGCCGCCGGATCGGGGCCGGTCGAGGGGTGCGGGGCCGAGGAGGCGACGGTGCGCTGCGTGGTGACCACCGCGCCTCCTTCCCGAACGCTTGCACGAGCGTACAAGTATCCGGGCGCGGCGGCGACCTCCGAGGGGAGCGAGCGGGATCGGCGGCGCCGCGGCGGTGGGCGCCTCCGGTCAGCTCCCGTCCGCGGCGGGGGAGGGGCCGGGGAGCTCGTGGACGTGGTGCACGCCCGGGAGGTGGGCGGAGCCGAGTTCGTGCAGCAGGTCGTGCACGAAGGGATCGGCCAGCTCGTAGCGCACCTCCCGGCCCGAGCGGCGTGCCCGCACCCATCCGGCGTCCCGCAGCAGCGCCAGGGCGTGCGAGGTGGTGGACTCGTGCGCCCCGATCGCCCGGGCCAGGTCCGAGCTGCGCACCTCGGGATGGGCGTGCAGACAGAAGAGGATCCGCAGCCGGCGCTCGTCGGCCAGCAGCGCCATCCTCTCGGCGAGCTGCTCGAACCCGTGCGCCCCGGCGAGCAGCCCCCGCAGCTCGGCGACGAGCTGCTCGTCGGGCAGCTCCTCGCGACCGTGCCGGACGTGGAGCCGGGTGTCATCCATGGCTCGACACGGTACCGGGCGTACGCGCCCGGCCGCCCCTACACTGGCGCGCACGACGTCGCCCTGTTCCTGATCTGCTGTGAGGTGTACGCGATGATCGACCTGCTCTGGGGTCTCGGCGGGATGGCCGGACTCCTCCTCATCGCCGTCGCGCTGTCCAGCAACCGCCGCGCCATCCGGCTGCGCACCGTGATCGGTGCGTTCGCGCTGCAGCTCGGTCTGGGGGTGATCATCCTGTACTGGGGGCCGGGACAATGGGCGCTGCAGAAGGTCTCGGCCGGCTTCCAGGCCGTGATCGACACCTCCGGCGAGGGCATCTCCTTCCTCTTCGGGGGTCTGCTGCCGGCCGAGGGCGAGGGCAGCATCTTCGCGCTGCAGGTGCTGCCGGTGATCGTCTTCTTCGCCTCGCTCACCGCGGTGCTCTACCACTGGAAGATCCTGCCCAAGATCGTGCAGTGGCTCGGCGGAGGGTTGGGCAAGGTGCTCGGCACGAGCTACGCCGAATCCGTCAACGCCGCCGCGAACATCTTCGTGGGCCAGACCGAGGCACCGCTGGTCATCCGCCCCTACATCAAGGGGCTCTCCCGCTCGGGGCTGTTCGCGGTGATGGTGGGCGGCCTGTCCACGGTCGCGGGCTCCGTGCTGGTGGGCTACTCGCTGCTGGGAGCTCCGCTGGAGTACCTCATCGCGGCGAGCTTCATGGCGGCGCCGGGAGCTCTGCTGATGGCGAAGATCCTCATGCCCGAGGACGATCCGGACGCCGTCGCCCGCGAAGCGGCTCTGGTCAGCGCCACCAGCCACGGGCCCGCGGGCAGGGCACCGGCCGCCACGGCCGGCGGAGGCTCCGCGAGCGTCGATGCGGGAGCCGACCGGGGAGCGGGTGGCGAGGACCGTGCGAGCGAGGCGGACGAGCCGGACGACGATGACGACGAGGTCGGGGAGCTCTCCTACAGCAACGTCATCGACGCCGCCGCCGGCGGTGCGGCCGACGGGATGAAGCTGGCCCTGAACGTCGGCGCCATGCTGCTGGCGTTCATCTCCCTCATCGCCCTGATCAACCTGCTGATCGGTGTGGTCGGCGGCTGGTTCGGGGCCGGGGACCTGACCTTCGAGCAGATCCTGGGTTGGCTGTTCGCCCCGATCATGGTGATGATCGGCGTGCCCTGGGACGAGGCCGTGGCCTCCGGCAGCTTCGTGGGCCAGAAGGTGGTGGTCAACGAGTTCGTGGCCTTCGCCGGCTTCGGTCCGGACATCGAGACCTTCAGCCCCAAGGCGGCGGCGATCACCAGCTTCGCACTGACCGGCTTCGCGAACCTGAGCTCGCTGGGCATCCTGCTCGGCGGGCTCGGCGGCCTGGCCCCCAGCCGGCGCTCGGAGATCGCGCAGCTCGGGCTGAAGGCGATCCTCGCCGGCACCCTCGCGAACCTCATGAGCGCCACCATCGCCGGGGTCATGCTGGGCTGAGCGTCCGGACGGTCGGAGACCGTGCCGGACGGGCCCGCAGGGTCTACCGTGGACGATGCTGTGAGCCCGCACCACGACGGCCCGTCCGGGCAGCGTCACGCACTCGGCTCGAGGAGGTCGGCGCCGCGTTGAAGCACATCCTGCAGGACCGGCTGATCTCGCTGACGCAGCCCGAATCCGTCACCGCGCTGCTGCAGATCGCCAAGGGCGTCGTGGCCGGCACCCTCGCCTGGTGGCTCGCGATGTACGTGCTGGATTCGCAGCTGCCGTTCCTCTCGCCCTGGACCGCGCTGCTGACCGTCCACGCCACGGTCCACCGCTCCCTGTCGCGGGGCGTGCAGACGACCGTCGCCTCCACCGTCGGGGTGGTGGTCTCCTTCGTCATCGGCGCCTGGCTCGGCGTGAACGTCTGGACCTTCGCGCTGGCCCTGCTCGTCGGCCTCGTCGGCGCGCGCATCACCTGGATCCGGGACGAGGGGATCGCGATCGCGACCACTGCGATCTTCGTGCTGGGCAGCGGCTTCGGCGACCAGCAGCCGCTGCTGATGGATCGGATCATCGAGGTGGCGCTCGGCGTCGCCGTCGGCGTGACGGTCAACCTGCTGGTGATCCCTCCGCTGCGGGACCAGCAGGCCTCCCGCTACGTCGACAGCATCAACCGCCGGATGGGTGAGGTGCTGATCAGCATGGCGCAGGAGTTCTCCTCCGACTGGGACACCGATCGGGCCGAGGCCTGGTTCCAGGAGACCGAGTCGATGAGCACCGAGCTCGACTCGGCCTGGCGGACCGTGCGCTTCGCTCGGGAGAGCGAGCGGGTGAACCCGCGCTCCGGGCTGCGGCGCCTGCGCGAGCGCGCCGCGGACCGCTCGCAGTCCGTCTCGTACGAGAACATCCTCGCCCGGGTCGACGAGGGGGTCTCGCACCTGCGCCACCTGGCACGCACACTGCGGGAGGCCTCCTACGTGGACAGCGGATGGGACGCCCGGTTCCGCGAGGGCTGGGTGCAGATCGTGCGCGACGCCGGGCACGCGATCGAGAACCCCGATGCCGAGGTCGAGCCGATCCGCGACCGGCTCGACCGGCTCGCCGCGGACCTCGCGGACGAGCGCCAGCTCCCGAGCCGGTCCTGGCCGCTGTACGGATCGCTGATCGCCAGCATGCGGCACATCGCCGTGATCGTGGACGACGTCGCCTCCGCACGAGGTGCGCGCGACGGGACGGCGCAGAACCCGTCGACCGGCACCGCACCGAGCGACTGAGGGCTGCGGCCGGCTCAGCGGCATGCACGAGCAGATGCTCGAGATCGCCCCGGGAGGTCCCGGCCCCGCCCGGGACGGCACCTGGGATACTGGGTTCCTGCCGACGAGAGGTCCTCGTCGCGAGGAGCGCCCGGGCCCCGACGCCGTCGCGGTCCCCGGCCCTCGCAGGGAAGAGGTCTGGGGAGCGCCGGATGCCGATGATCAGCTGGACCGAGCACGGCGCCGAGCGCACCGCACGCTGGCACTCCGAGAACGGCGCCCCGCCGCCGACGCGGCTGGACATCGCCGACGACACCCTCACGGCCGACCGCGCGCTGCGCCGCCTGCGCGACGGCACCGCGCTGCTGTGGCGGGGCGACTACCCCGGAGCCCGGCAGCTGCTCACCGCCGTCGGCCGGCGGATCGATCGCCGCAGGCCGCCCCGGCACCGCGATGTCGCCCAGCTGTTCCGTGCACATCGCGCGCAGCGGGCCGAACGCGCCCGGCTGCTCGGCGGCGTGGTGGTGCTGCTCGAACCGGGCCATCGCCTCGACCTGCGTCGCGCGCCGGACGTCGCCGAGGCCTGCCGTGCCGCATACGGGGAGAGCGAGGAGCCGAGGCTCGTCTCGCTCCCGGAGCTGCTCGGCGTGCTCAGCGCACACCAGTGGCAGCTGAACGGGGTCCCGATCCCGGCGCTCGATGCCCGCATCCATGCGCGGTACGGGGTGTTCTCCCCGGTGCGCTCGGAGTACGTGGATCTCGTCGCCGAGGCACCGATGCCGCCCGTGCCCGGGGGCGCGGAGGCCATGGACCTGGGAACCGGCACCGGTGTGCTGGCCGCCGTGCTCGCCCGCCGCGGTGCCGCCCATGTGCTCGCCACGGACATCAACCCCCGCGCCGTGGACTGCGCACAGGAGAACATCCGGCGCCTGGGACTGGAGGGGAGGGTCACCGTGCTCGAGGCCGACCTGTTCCCTCCCGGGCGGGCCGATCTCGTGGTCTGCAACCCGCCCTGGCTGCCCGGGGCGGCCACCTCGGCCCTGGAGCTGGGCATCTACGACGACGCATCCAGCATGCTGCGCGGCTTCCTCGACGGGCTCCCCGCCCACCTGCGCCCGGGAGGCGAAGCGTGGCTGATCCTCTCCGACCTCGCGGAGCACCTGCAGCTGCGCAGCAGGCAGGAGCTGAAGCGGATGATCGAAGGCGCCGGCCTCGAGGTGCTCGGCCGGCTCGAGACGGCGCCACGCCACCCGCGTGCCAGGGATCCTCGCGATCCGCTCCATGCCGCACGATCGCAGGAGGCGACCGTCCTGTGGCGCCTGGCTCCGACGCGGGATCGCCAGTCGCGTGACGACGGCACCGGAGGCGCTCCGGGAGCCCCGACGGCTACTGCTGCGTAGCCACGGGCTGACCTCCACGGATGTACGGAAACCACGATGTGGTCGAGGCCACGTGGAAAAGGGCCGTTCTGGCTTGACGGGGGTGTGCGGGGCCCGTAATGTTCTTCCTCGTGCCCCGGAGATCGGGACCTCGGGACGGACAGTGATCCGGACCGGGATGTCGGCTCTGACCAGGCA
>DATGUQ010000172.1:0-6908 GCA_035301145.1 Brachybacterium sp.
GGGGTCTCCTTCGGGAACGGGTCGGGGCGGGCGGCGGGGTCGGAGGTCCGTTGCGGCGCCCCGGGGCCGGGGGTACGGTCAGGACAAGGATCCTCGCAGTTCACAGCGGGTGCAAGGAGCGCGAACAGTCATGGCGACCACGACGGGCGGATTCTCGGTCCCCGAGGCGGCGCCGGCGTTGCGCCGGCTGCGCGATCAGGTCCGGGGCCAGGTCCTCGAACCCGGCACGCCGGGCTACGACGAGGCCCGGGCGGTGTGGAACCGGCTCATCGACCGGTACCCGCTGATGATCGTCCGCGCCGACTCCGAGGCGGACATCCCGCCCGTGCTCGAGGCGGCGCGTGAGACCGGGCTGCCGCTCGCGGTGCGCGGCGCCGGCCACAGCAACGCGGGCCTGGGCACGGTCGACGATGGGATCGTGCTGGATCTCGGCGGGCTGTGCGAGGTGAGCGTGGACCCGGCGACCCGGCGGGTGACGGCCGGGCCCGGGGCGCGCACCGGTGACGTCGACGCGGCGACCGCTCCGCACGGATTGGCCGTGCCGCTGGGAGCGGTCTCCACCCCCGGGATCGCGGGCATGACACTCGGCGGCGGCGTGGGCTGGCTGGTGCGCTCGGCAGGGCTGGCGCTGGACCGGCTGGTACGGGCCGAGGTGATCACGGCCGACGGCCGCCGTCTCACGGCGAGCGCGAGCGAGCATCCGGACCTGTTCTGGGGGCTGCGCGGGGGCGGCGGCAACTTCGGGGTGGTCACCTCCTTCGCCTACGACGCCGTGCCGCTGCCCGACCCGGTGCTCGGCGCGACCCTGACCTACCGGCCCGCCGCCTGGCGCCGGACCCTCGCCGCCTTCGAGCGCTGGAGCCGCGATCTGCCCGATCCGCTCACGTCGATCCTCACCGTGAGGGTGATGCCGGAGGAGCACAGGATGGGCGCGGAGCCGTGGCTGCTGGTGCGCTGCGTCTGGGTGGGCGAGGACGAGGCGCGCGGGAGGGCGCTGCTGGAGCGCCTGGTCCGGGCGGCGCCGCCGGAGCACAGCGAGATCGGCCCGGTCTCCTGGACGCAGTGGCAGGACGCGGCCGATGCGCTCTTCCCGCAGGAGGCGCGGGGCTTCTGGCGCAACACGGCGTTCTCCCGGATGGACGAGGACGCGCTGGACACGATCACCGCGGTCGCCGCGGCGCTGCCCGGGCGCGGCACCTCGGTGGACATCCACCATCTGGGCGGCGCCTTCTCCCGCGTGCCCGCACGGTCCACGGCGTTCCCCAACCGCACGGCACGGTTCTGGATGACCATCAACGGGAACTGGCAGGAGCCGGGCGAGGACGCGGCCCTCACCGAGTTCGCGGAGCGGGCCGAGGCGGCGATGTCGCGGCTCGGCGAGCGGGGCGAGTACGTGAACTTCCGGGCCCGCGAGTACACCGGGCCCCTCGCGGACCTCACCCGGAAGGTCTACGGCGAGGAGACCTATCGCCGGCTGCAGCAGGTCAAACGGCACTACGATCCGGGGAACCTGTTCCGGGTGAACTACAACGTCACGCCCTGACACCGCCCGCGCGGCGTGGCTCAGCCGTGGTGCTCGTGGCCGCCGAGCACGTCCAGGGCGAGAGCGGAGTGGGCGAACGCACCGCCGGCGCGCATCTCGGCGGCCACCCAGATGGCTTCCATGATCTGCTCATCGGTGGCGCCGGCCCGGGAGGCCAGCCGTGTGTGCCCCTTGATGCAGTACGGGCACTGGGTCACGTGGGCGACGGCCACGGCGATCAGCTGTTTCGTGCTGCCGGGCAGTGCTCCGTCGGCGAAGACGGCCTTGCTGAACGCGGCGAAGGCGGCGTCGGCCTCCGGGGCGAGCTCCTTCCGACGGGCGTTGACGGCGGGGGTGGCCTGGGGGTAGAGCGGATCGGACATGGAGGCTCCTTCTGCGGGTGCGGAGGCCGCGCAGGACCCCGGCCGGGTCGGACCGTCCGGCTCGGTCACCGGGGCGCGACCTCGGGCCTCCTGCCACCATAGACCCGCCGCGCCGTCGGCGGAGCGACGGGTCCCGACCGCCTCGGGGCGGGGCCGGGCTGCGCGGAGCGGAGCGCTACAGTGCGTCGAGACCGGGCCCCACCCCGACGACCCCTCAGGAGGCACCGCGTGACCGCGATCGATTCGCTGTGGCCCGCGCCGGGCACCGCACTGACCGACGAGCAGCTCCTCGAGAGCTATGCCCCGCCGGCCGGGCCCTGGTTGCGGATGAACTTCGTCTCCAGCCTCGACGGGGCCGTCACCCGCGACGGGCGCTCCGGCGGGCTGGGCGACGACGCGGACCACCGCGTCTTCGAACTGCTGCGCCGCTGGGCGGACGTCGTGCTGCTGGGGGCGGGGACCGCGCGCGACGAGGGCTACGGCGCGATGGCGCTGCCCGAGGAGTCCGTGCGCTGGCGGCTCGCGCACGGTCTCGCGCCGCAGCCCGTGTTCGCCCTGGTCTCCCAGCGCCTGGCCCTCGATCCCGTCTCGCCGATCTTCGCCGACGCCCCGGTGCGTCCGCTCGTGTTCACGGTCGAGGACGCGCCCGCCGGGCCGCGCACGGCCCTCGCCGAGGTCGCGGACGTCGTCACGGTGGGCGCGAGGGAGGTGGAGCCGATGCGCGTGCGCGAGGAGCTGCGCCGCCGGGACCTGCTGCGGATCCACTCCGAGGGCGGCCCCACCCTGTTCGGTGCGTTCCTGGCCGCCGGCGCGGTCGACGAGCTCTGCCTCACCCTCGCCCCGACGCTCGAGGCCGGCCCCGCACAGCGCATCGCGCATGCGATGCCGGCCGTGCCCACGGCGATGGAGCTCGCCGGCGTGCTGCGGGCCGGGGACGAGCTGCTGCTGCGGTACCGGCGGGCCGGGGGCTCCGCGGGCTGACAGACGCCGTCCTCGCCCGGGAGGCCGGGGACTCAGCGGTGCTGCGGGGTGCGGGTCTCCGCGCTGATGAACCAGGCCTGCTGCTCGAGCTTCTCGAGGATGGCGTGGAGGATGTCCGCCGAGGTGGGGTCCGCCTCGTCGACCTCGTCGTGCACGGAGCGCATGGTGCCCGTGGTCTTCTCGATCGCCGTGGTGACCAGGTCGATCGCGTCGTGGGTGAGCACCTCGCCCTGCGGGAACTCGGGCAGGGAGGACTGCTCGGCGACCACGGCCGGGCGGGCGTCGGGCGTGGCGTGCAGCGCCCGCATCCGCTCGGCGATGTCGTCCGCGCTCGCGCGGGCGATCGCGACCACCTCGTCGAGGTTCAGGTGCAGGTCGCGGAAGTTTGGGCCCACGATGTTCCAGTGCGCCTGCTTGCCCACGAGGTGCAGCGCGGTGAGGTCCACGAGGACGGCCTGGAGATTCTTGGCCAGGCCCGCGGGAGCGAGGAAGCCGCTCTCGGCGTTCTCCTTCGTGGTGCGCTTCGCGCCGGCGGGATCGGGCACCGTGACGGTGTCGTTCATGAGAGTTCCTCCTTGTCGATGAACTGCTCGGACGCCGTCCACGCTAGCCAGCACCGCACGGCGCGGCAATGGTCCGGGCCGAACGGTCGAGGTGAGCGATCACGCCCTGCACCACCCCTCTCACCGCCCCGGCCGCACCAGCCCGGTCTCGTACGCCAGCACCACCAGCGCGGCCCGGTCGCGGGCACCGAGCCTGCTCAGCAGCCGGCTCACGTAGGTGCGGGAGGTGGCGGGACTGAGGAACAGCTCGGAGGCGATCTCGGCGTTGGTCCGGCCGCGCCCGATGAGGGTGAGCACCTCGATCTCGCGCTCGGTGAGGTGCTCGAGCGGCCGACGGTCCGCGGGCAGCGCCCCGCCGTCGACGGCGGCGCGCATGACGGCCGCGGTGACCGCGGGCGAGAGCAGCGCATCGCCGGCGGCGACGGTGCGGATCGCCTCGCGCAGGGCGTCCGGGGCGATGTCCTTCAGCAGGTACCCGGCGGCGCCGGCACGGATCGCCTCGTGCACGTGCTCGTCCTCGTCGAAGGTGGTGAGCACGAGCACCCGCACGCCGTCCAGCGCGGGGTCCGCGACGATCGCGCGGGTCGCCTCGAGGCCGTCCATGACCGGCATCCGCAGATCCATCAGCACGAGGTCCGGCCGCAGCTCCCGCACGCGCGACAGCCCGGACCTCCCGTCGGCCGCCTCCCCCACCACGTGGATGTCGCCGTCGCGTTCGGCGAGCGGGCGCAGTCCCGCGCGCACCAGCTGCTGGTCGTCGACGAGCACCAGGCGGATCGCCTCGCTCATGTCTCCTCCTCGGGGCGGGCGGGCAGCTGCGCCTGGACGGTGAAGCCGTCGGGCCCACGCCCTGCGGTGAGGGTGCCGCCGAGCAGTTCGGCGCGTTCGCGCATCCCGCTGATGCCGGTGCCGAGCGGCCGTCCCGTCCCCGGCGGTCGGCCGGGCCCGTCGTCGCTGATCCGCAGCGACAGGGAACCGTCGATGAGCTCGGCCCGGACATGCACCCGGGTGGCGCCGGCGTGGCGCAGCACGTTCGTCATCGATTCCTGGACGATCCGGTAGGCGGCGGCGTCCACCGGCCGGGGCAGCGACTCCGCCGGCACCGAGAGCTCCGTGTCCACCTCCACTCCCGCGGCACGGGCCGTCTCCAGCACCCGGTCCAGGGACGCGAGGCCCAGGGCGGGCGCCGGCCCCGCGGAGGATCCGGCGCGCAGCACCTTCACGGTACGGCGCAGCTCGCGCAGGGACTCCGAGGTCGCGGCGCGCACCTCCTCGAGGGCCGAGCGCGCCGCGTCCTCGTCGGCGGCCTCGGCGGCGACGGCCGCGTGCAGGGACGCGACCGAGAGGGTGTGGCCGATGGTGTCGTGCAGGTCGCGGGCGATCCGCATCCGCTCCGCGTGCATCCGCGCCTCGGCGGCGAGCGCCTCCTCGGCGGCGGTGAGCTCGGCGATGCGTGCCGAGCGCTCCCGCGCCTCCCGCGCCAGGCGCACGGCCGCCCCGAGGGCGAGGGACGCGGCGGCGAGCGCGAGCTCGGTGACGAAGCTGTAGCCGCTGAGCGCCGCCTCCGGCGCGGTGTCCTCGAGCCGGAAGAAGGACGACACGGCGATCAGCACCACGGCGCAGCCGATCCCCCAGCCGGTGCGGCGCATCTCCGCGACCGAGTACAGGGCCCCCACCGCGGGCAGCACCATGCCGATCGGCGGGAACCCGGCGGCGTAGTAGGCGAAGATCAGCAGGATCGTCACCATCAGGACGATCACGGGCAGGCGCCGTCGGGCCAGCAGCAGCGCCCCGAACACCGCCGCGCACCCGATCCCCACCAGCGGGGAGACGCCCGCCGGGTCGGTCGCGATGACCAGTGCGATCACCAGCGTCACCGCGACGGCGAGCGCGACGTCCGCCAGGTGCTCGTCCAGGCGCGCCCAGCGGGAGGTCCGGGGCGCACGGGCGGGAGCGGTCATGCGCCCAGACTACGAAGCGCGAGGGTGCGCCGCAGTCGCCCCGGGTCGGCGCAGGTGTCGCTCCCGGGCGACATCGCAGTCGACGAGCACGGAGGGCAGGAGCCGCTCCCGGGCCGATGCGCCGCCGGGCCCGCGGCCGGGACCGTGGAGCCCATGAACACCGCTTCTCACTCCTCACCGCCTGCACCACCCCGTCGGCCGATGCCCTGGCTGCTGATCATCGGGCTGGCCTCGCTCTCGCTGCTGTGGCCGCTGACCTCGCAGTGGCAGCTCGGGCAGGGCCCGCTCCGCGCCGCCCTGATCCTCTCCGTCACCGCCGTGGTGTGGATCGGCGTGGTGGGCGTGGGCCGCATCCCCCGCCCCGTGCTCACGCTGACCCTCACCGGGGTGCTGCACGGCGCGATCGGCATGGTCGTGGGCTGGGTGATCCCGGGCGACGGGCCGGGCGGGGGCCTCGCCGCGCTGTGGCTGATGCTGCCCGCGCTGGCCACCTCGGCCGGGACGGGCGCGCTGCTCGGCCTGGTGGCGCTGGCCGTGCAGACGCTGATCGGGCCCCGCTCCGGTGGGCCTGCGACCCGCGAGGGAAGGTCCTGATGCGCATCGGCCGACGGGCCCTGCTCGCCGCCGCGGCGGCGCTGCCGCTGACGGTGCTGGCCGGCTGCGACGGGTTCTCCACCACCTCCGTGACCGAGCAGGAGTTCACCGAGACGCTGCGGATCCCGCCGCTGGCGGACTCGACCGTCCGCGACGGGGTGCGCATCTTCCGCCTCACCGCGCAGGAGGGGTCGATGACCTTCTCCGGTGTCCCGGGCCCCACGACCACCTGGGGCTTCGACGGCGACGTCCTGGGGCCGACGCTGCGTGCCGAGCGTGGCGAGCAGGTCGCGGTCGAGATCGCCAACGCCCTGGGCGAGGCGACCAGCGTGCACTGGCACGGCATGCACCTGCCGGCCGCGATGGACGGCGGCCCGCACCAGATGATCGAGCCCGGCGGCACGTGGCGGCCGCAGTGGCGGATCGCGCAGCCCGCCGCGACGCTCTGGTACCACCCGCATCCGCACGGCGCCACCGAGGAGCACGTCTACCGGGGCCTGGCGGGCCTGTTCCTGCTCGAGGACGACGCGAGTCTCGCCGCGGCCCTTCCCCGCGAGTACGGGGTGGACGATCTGCCGCTCATCGTGCAGGACAGATCCTTCGACGGCGACGGCGCGCTCGAGCTGCGGCACGACGGCGCCGAGCCCGGGATGCTGGGCCGGGTCGTGATGGTCAACGGCACCGTCGGCGCGGTGCACGAGGTGAGCACCGAGCGGGTGCGGCTGCGGCTGCTGAACGGCTCGACCGCCCGCACGTACACCTTCGCGCTGCCGGACCGGCCGATGACCATGGTCGCCTCCGGCGGCGGGTTCCTGGACGCACCGCTGGAGCTCGACGAGCTGCGCCTCGCGCCCGGGGAGCGGGCGGAGGTGGTCGCCCGCTTCCGGCCGGGCGAGACGGTGCG
>DATGUQ010000173.1:0-2702 GCA_035301145.1 Brachybacterium sp.
GATGATCTCCGAGACCGTGGCCTCCTCCTCGATCTGCTCGTCCACGAACCAGTTCAGCAGCGGGCGGGAGTCGTAGTCGCCCTCCTTGTCGGCGCTGCGGTACAGCTCGCGGATCGACTCGGAGACCTTCTCCTCGTGCGCTAGCGCCGCCTCGAAGATCCCCAGCACCGAGAGGCCGGGCGCCACGCCGGGTGCCTCGATGGCCCCGATCGCGGCGTGGTTGCCGCGGTCGGAGACGTGCTGGATGAACTTGTTGGCGTGGACGATCTCCTCGTCCGCCTGGTGCCGGAGCCACTCGGCGATGCCGGGGAGGTCCTGCTCGTCGGCCTCGATGGCCAGCTGGCGGTAGGTGATCGACGCGGCGAACTCGAGCGTGATCTGCTCCTGGAACTTCTTCTCAAGGTCATTGCTCATCTTCATGAGGTCGACAGTAGTCCTGTCCGACGTCCTTGTCACGTATGGAAAGGCTCGCCTGACCTGCGATGATGCACTTCGGGCAGGCTAACCTGACCGGCTCCGGGAGGCGGTGCCCGGGGGTCGGTTCCCGGGCACCGGGGACGCCGTCCTCAGGCCCGCTGCGGGGCCGGGCCCAACGTGCGGCCGGGGACCACGCGGCCGGGGATGACCGTATGGCGCGGGGCGGTGCCGGCCGATGGCTCGCCGTCCTCGGCCCCGGGCTGCGCCGCGACCAGCAGGTCCTCCATCCGTGCCACCGCCGCCCGCGCCACCTCGGCCACCGGGAGCCGGATCGTGGCGAGGCCCAGGAGGTCCAGCCCGTCGCCCAGGCCGTCGAAGCCGACGGTGCTCACCTCCTCGGGGATCCGCACCCCGCGGGCGGCGGCAGCCCGCAGCAGCTCGAGCGCGACATAGTCCACCGGGCAGGCGATGCAGGTCAGGCTCTCCTGGCGGGCAGCCTCCAGGGCGCGGATCACACCGCGCTCGACGGGCAGCAGCTCCACCGGCATCACGGTGATGCCCAGCTCCCGACAACGCGCGACGAGGCTGCGCATCCGCAGGTCGAACACCCGCGAGTAGAGCAGCGGGGCGGTGAGCACCGCGATCCGGCGGTGCCCCTGCGCGGCGATCGCCTCGGCCGTCCACCGCCCGTGGGTGCGCTCGTCGTAGCTCACCGACTCGATCTGCGGATGCTCGTTGGGACGGCCGACGATCATCATCGGTGTCGCGGTGACGGTGCGGGCCAGATCCTCCGCCGCGGTCACCCCGGTGCCCGCGAACACCCCCGCCACGCGCTGCCCGATGAGGCGGTTCAGCCCCTCGACCTCGGTGGTGCCGTAATCATGGCGGAAGGCCGTCACCGAGATCAGGGTGCGCCCGCGGGCCTGCGCCGCTCGATGCATCTCGGCGTGGAGATGGCCGTAGGCGGGATTGGTCGCATCGCGCAGCAGCAGCCCCAGCTCGCGCCCGCTCCGCGCCGCGAGACCGCTGGCCACGAGGTTGTGCACATACCCCAGGCGCTTCGCGGCGGCATGGACCGCGAGCATCGCATCCGCGGAGACGCGCTCGCCGCCGTTGTGGAACACCCGCGAGACCGTGGAGCGGGAGACGCCGGACTCACGCGCGACATCCTCCATCGTCGGGGGTCGGGCCATGATCCGTCCTTCCTCACGTGCGGCGCGTCGGCGCAGGATAGCCCACCGCAGTGCCCCGGACGGGGCGGGCAGGTGACGGCCGGGTGAAGTCCGGGTGCGGCCGCGCGAGCCGGTGCCCGGGCAACGAGAACTCTCGGCCAGCACCCGATGAACATCCGGTGACATCCACCCCCGCGAGCGGCCCGAAGGGGCGGTGGAGCCCCCTCGAGGTCGGCCGTGGGAGCGCTCCCACCAGCACAGACAGACCGTGTTCATACCCGGTTCACCTGCATGGATGCCCGTCTGGCGGCTGGGCGCACGGCTCTCTACGGTGTGGCTGTCGACGACGCCGGGAGGGCCCCAGCCGTCCCGTCCCGTCGGCGCGGCCTCCCGCCGCCACCGCCCTCACCCCCGCGACGGCCTCCACCCTCGCCCGATCAGGAACCCGGGAGCGCACCATGTCGACCACCGTCCGCAGCGCCCGCACGGACCCTGCGGTCCCCGCCGGGGCCGCTCAGGCCGAGGCACCCGTCGGCCCGCCCGGATCCGGCGGCCCCGCACACCGGGACGGGGCGCGGCGCGCATCGGCTCCTGGCCGTGCGACCCCGCGTCGCCGCTCCCCGCAGCGCCGCCGGCGCGCCCGCCGCGAGGCCCTGCTCTTCTGCGCCCTGATCGCACCGAACCTGCTGGCGATCCTCGTCTTCTCCTACTACCCGGCGCTGTACAACATCGGGCTGAGCTTCTTCGAGTGGGACTTCATCGCCCCCGCCCCCGAATGGGTGGGCCTGGAGAACTACACCGACCTGTTCACCGATGCGAGCTTCGGCCAGGTCCTGAAGAACACGCTGATCTTCACCGGCGTGAGCGTGGTGGGGTCCCTCGTGCTCGGGCTGCTGCTGGGGAGCCTGCTGGCCACGAAGGTGCCGCTGACCGGCTTCGCCCAGACCATGGCCTTCGCTCCGCATATGCTGCCCGGCGCGGCCGTGGGCATTCTGTGGCTGTTCATGTTCGATCCCAACTACGGCCTCTCCCGGTGGCTGTTCTCCCTGTTCGGCACCGAATCGCCGGCGTGGACCACCACCTCGGACTGGTCGCTGTGGGCGATCACCATCG
>DATGUQ010000174.1:0-4666 GCA_035301145.1 Brachybacterium sp.
CCGGAGATCGAGGCGAAGCGCCAGGCGGCCGAGATCAGCCAGACCAACGCCGAGCGTGCGGTGGCCAAGGAACGCATCCGCAACGAGGAGCAGAACCTCGTCGAGAAGCAGGCGCTGGACACGAACCGCGCGAACGCCCAGGCCGAGGTGGGCCGCGCCCAGGCACAGGCCGAACAGGCCGAGGCGCTCGCCGGTGAGAAGGCCCGCCAGGAAGTCCTCCTGCAGCAGGCCGAGAACAAGCAGGCGAAGCTGGACGCGGACGTCAAGCGCGTCGCCGACGCCGAGCTCTACCGCCGCCAGAAGGAGACGGAGGCGGACGCCTACGAGCAGCGACGTCAGGCCGAGGCCCGCGCCGAGGTCGCCGACGCCGATGCCCGCGCCGTCAAGAAGCGCGCCGAGGCCGATGCCGAGGCCGAGCGCCTGGCCGGTGAGGCCAAGGCGGATGCGATGCGCGCCGAGGCCGAGGCCCTGCGCGAGAACCAGGAGGCGCTGCTCGCCCAGCGCGTCGTGGACCAGCTGCCCACCCTCATGGAGACCTTCGCGAAGGGCTACGCCCAGATCGGCGAGATCACCGTGGTCAGCTCCGGCGGCACCGACGGCGACGTCGCCGGCAAGCAGTTCTCCGGCGAGTCCGCCGGCGCGCTGCGCGGCGTGTTCGACACGGTCGAGTCCACTCTCGGCCTGAACATCCCCGACCTCATCCAGGGCCGCGTCACCGGCGCCGCCCAGGGCGAGGCGCTCGGCACCGCGCTGCGCGAGCAGCAGCAGCGGCCGACGGGGGAGACCTCCGGCAAGCGCGCCGCTGCGGCTCCCGCCGGTGACGCGGCTTCAGGGCCGGAGTCACCGACTGCGGACTGAGAGTCAGTACTCGAAGCTACTCGAACCTACTCTAAAAAGTTGCGAGTAGCTTCGAGTAGCTTCGAGTAGCTTCGAGTCGGCCCGACAAGGCCTGCTCATCGCGGAAGTGACCAGGTGGCGCGCGGGTCGCGGCGAGACTTCCCATCCCACTGCACCACCCCGCTCGCGCGCAGCTCGTCGAGCTGGCTTCGTACCCATGGACGAGAGCGTCCTGTCGCGGCGACGATGTCTCCCGTGCCGAGCGGCTGATCGCTGCGTCGGAGCACTGCGAGGACCTCCTCCGCTCCTGGCGGCAATGCCGCCTGCTGCTCAGGGCTCAGGCGACTGAGTGCGGTGAGGGTGAGACGCACGCTCCCGCTGGTCTGGTGGTACTCAGGGTCGACGAGGCCGACGAGGCGCATCTCGTCGAACATGCGTCGGATCCCCTCACCTCGCTCTTGGGTGATTCCGAGGTCCGAGCAGACGCGTGCGATCCGTGGATTGCGCGCGTATCTGGCGATGTCCAGGGGATTGGTAGGGTCCGCCAGCCCGGGGAAGCGGCCGGGGCTCTCGATCTCGATTCGTGAGGGGAAGATGCTCACGCGGATGTGATCCCCGGCCATCGAATAACTGCGGTGCACAACCGCATTGACGAGTCCCTCGAGCCAGGCATCCTTGGGTACGAGCGGCAGATCGGTGAACCGCCCGCTGGGACCCAGCGCGTGTCGCTGCGGCATCGAGGACTCGATGCGATCTGCGGCGTCGTCGATGATGCGCGCGATCGGCCCCTCGAAGCGCGCATCCATGCCTGACTCGATCGTCTGGCGTCGGCCTGTGCCTGCGATGTCGTCGCTGAACCGAGTTACACGGACGTGGGCCTGCGGGAGCCAGTCCTGTGGGCGGGAGCCGAGCAAGAGGATGGACGCCTGGGTGAGGGCACCGTCGCGACGGAGCAGGCTCCGTGCCTGCAGCGCAGTGCGGTCATCTCCGGTTGAACCTATCGCCTCGCGATACTCAGCGAGCTCACCGGCATCCATGTCCTCGAGAGTGGCGCCGGGCGCTGGCTCGTACTCGAACTGCGCGCTGCCGCGGTCGTAATCGAGTTCGCGTCGCTGTGAATAGGAGAGCTTCTTCGATTCATCCCCGACGCGCAGATACACCTCGCCGTTGACGGTCTCGTGCACGTGCTCGCTCGGCGGGATGTCGATGCGGAGGACGTACCTCTCGCCGTCCAGGGAGAGTCGGGTCACCTGCGTCCGCACGGGAGGAACTGTGAAATCTATCCCTGCCTGGCGGAGCGCGTTCTCCTTCTCCGCGGTGAGCAGGTCGCCGTCATATCGTCCGTCGTGGATCCCGATGACCACTGTGCCGCCTTCGGCGTTGGCGAAAGCGGTGAGAGCGCGGGCAAGATCCTTCGACGCGACGCGGGCGGACTTCCGGTCGAACCATTGATCCTCGGGCGCCTCTGCGAGCCGGCGCAGACGGTCGCGGTGCGGTGTCGCGTCGAGGTCGTGCAGAATCGCTGTGGACATACTTCTACTCTAAACCGTTTAGAGTAATTTGGAGTAGCCCTTACGGCAGGGCCCGTATGCAGCTGGCCATCGGCAGGGTCTGTCTCGCCGGCACGCAGCTCGAGCAGGCAGCGGTCTCGGAGGGCTCGCCCGTTCAGCCTCCGCCCTCCGTCAGGCTCGCGGCCGGCAGCCAGTCCGCCCCGAGCAGCTGCGCCACGTCCGTGAGCCCGGCCGCATCGCCTCCCACGGTGTCGGAGGCGGCGGCGATCCGCTCCACCATCACCTTGCTCACCTGCTCCTCGACCGTGCCCTGCGCGTAGGCGATGTGCCAGGGGGAGACCTGGTGGTCGCGGTGGGTGCGGCCGGTGACCTGCCGGCCGGCGATGCCGGAGAACCGGGCCTGGTGGAACAGGCCCACCCGCGGTTCGGTGCTCGCCTGTCGGCCGCCCTCGAGGCTCTCCCCGGCGTGCAGGCTGATCGAGGCGACCGTGGTGAACACGCACACCTTCGCCTCGCCGGTCTGGAACCGCAGCCGCTGCGCCTCGACGTCGAAGCGGTCCCGGCCGTAGATCGTGGCGACCTCCAGCCCGGCATCCTGCAGCCGCTCGGTGATGGGATCCGCGGCGGTGCCGACGAACTCGACCGAGCACGCCACCTGCCGCTCCGCCTCGACCTGCTGCGCGATCCACTGGGCGGTGGAGTCCACCCGGATCAGCCCGGCCTTCTGCCGGAACCGCAGCAGCGCCGCCCGGCCCTTGGCGGTGTCGCGGCCGCGCCGCGCGATGTCCATCTCGCGGCAGAACTCTCCCCATTCCGCCTCGTACGCCGCGCGCTCGGCGGGGGTGAGCGTCACCGGCATGCCGGAGATCGGCACCGGCCCCCACGGTGCGGCGCGGTGCAGCATGGCGGGCGGCTGCGCGTCCTCGAGCCAGCCGCGCACCATGGCGAGGTCCTGTGCGCGGCGGGTCGCATCGGTGGTCCAGGTCGCGCCGTAGCGGCCCTTCGCCAGGCCGACGCCGTGGCGTGCGAGCGCGGCGGCGAAGTCGGCGCCGGGCTGCTTCACGGAGGTCCACTGCGCCATCGGCTCCCGGTGCCGCTGCGCGTAGGCGGGTGCGAGGTAGGGCAGCTCGAGCGGCGTGTGCCCGGGGGTGGCGGTGGTCGCGATGACGAACGGGGCCGCGTCATGGGGCCTGCCGTGCCCGGAGAGCTTCGCCCACAGCTTCCACCGCTTCGTGGTGGTGCGGCGCAGCGCATGGGCTTCGTCGGCGATGATCACGTCCCAGTCGTGATCGGTGACCTTCGCCAGGCGGTCCCAGGTGATCACCACCCATTCCAGGCCGTCGTCGCCCAGGGCCGTGATGGTGCGGCACCAGTGCCCGATCGTGATCGCCGCGGGCCGGTCCGCGACCACCAGCACTCGTCGTGCGCCGCGCAGATCGCCGACGGCGGTCGCGCCGAGCACGGCGGAGATCGTCTTGCCCACGCCCGGTTCGTCCGCGAGCAGGAACTGTCGGCCGCCCGCTGCGGCGTGGGCGGCGATCGCGTCGGCCGCCTCGTACTGGTTCTGGCGCGGTTCGAGGTCCTCGGCCGGTTCCGGGTTCGGGGCGGGCTCGCCCGGGTTGAGGTGGTTCTCGAGGAAGCGGCCGAGCGTGTGCGGGCCCGGGGCGTATGGCGCGAGATGCGCGGGGAGGGTGCGGCCGACGTGCAGGTGCATCGACACGGCCGGGTGCCAGGAGGCGCCCTCGACCTGCGTGCCGTAGGGGACGTCGAGCACCCACAGCCGCTCACCGGGGCCGACGAACGGCAGCTCCCGCGACGCCGCCGCGGACCTCCTGCGGCGGGAGGAGCTGCGGCGCCTGCGGGTGCTGGATCGACGGGTGCTGGCCACCCCGCGACCCTACCGGGGCCCGGACGGTGAGCGGCGCCAGCGCACCGCCGTGACCTCGGCAGGCGCGGGGTGGCCGGGGCCGTCAGGCGCGCCCGCCGAGCTCGACCACGTGCTCGGCGAGGCGCTCGTTGCTGCCGTACATGAAGTGGTTCGCCATGTTCTCGGAGAACCGGCTCGCCTCCGGGGTGCGGCCGACGGCCTCGGCGACCTCGCGGATGTGGATCGGTGCGGCGCCGCAGCACACCCCAAGGTAGTTCACGCCCAGCCCGTAGGCCTCCTCGGCGAAGGCCCGGATCTCGTAGCGGTTGGTGTACAGGGGGTCCAGCGCGGTGGGGAAGGTGCGCCCGTGCGGGGAGGGCACGCTCGCGGCGACGTCCGAGAGGTTGAAGAACGTCGGCTCCTCCGGCGTGGTCCGGTACGGGATCGGCAG
>DATGUQ010000175.1:0-7446 GCA_035301145.1 Brachybacterium sp.
GCGGATCTTCTCCTTGTAGGAGTCGTTGGCGAAGAACTCCACGGAGAACGTGTCGTCGGGGTGGTCCTCGTCCCAGGCGTCGAAGGAGGCCTGGTAGGTGTCCTGCTTCGCGCCGGTGAGCGCCCAGACGGACAGGCTCGACGGGGAGCCGGCGCCACCGGTGGGCTTCTTCCCGCCTCCGCAGGCGCTGAGCCCGGCGAGGACGGGCAGCGACAGGCCGAGGCCGGCGAGCGTCGTGCGACGGGTGGGGTGCATCATTGCTTCCTCCTGATGACGGACCGACACTGACCAAAAAACTTTCGGAAAACTATGGCCGGTCCGTGTAAGTTAATCCCTCTGACTAGCGCCGTCAAGATCTCGCCCGCCGCGATCGGTCCCGATCCGGTGTCGTGACGACGAAGGGCCCGACGAGCAGCTCGCTCGTCGGGCCCTTCGGGCGGGGGAGGGGGGCGGATCAGCGCCGGCGGTCGGTCAGCTCCCGGGCCTTCTCCTGCGCCTCCAGCGCGAGCTCCACGGCCTTGAAGGCGTGCTCCTGGGTCATCGCGTTCTCGGTGCGGTGCAGCACGTCGAGGATCAGATCGCCGAAGAACGGGTAGCCCACCTTCCCGGTGGCGTCGATGCGGTGCTCGTCCTCGCCGTCCACGAGGATCACCTGGCCGCCGCCGTTGTCGGTCGTGACGTCCACGTACTTGCGCAGCTCGATGTAGCCCTCGGTGCCGAGGATGAAGGTGCGCCCGTCGCCCCAGGTGCGCAGCCCGGCCGGGGTGAACCAGTCCACCCGCACGAAACCGGTCGCTCCGGAGGACAGCGCGATGTGCGCATCGCCGTAGTCGTCCAGCTCGGGGTGCTCGGGGTTACCGAAGTTGCCGATCGCGCTGGAGAGGATCTCGCCGTCCTCGGAGCCGGTGAAGGTGAGCATCTGCTCGAAGTTGTGGCTGCCGATGTCGGTGAGGATCCCGCCGTAGCGGGCCCGCTCGAAGAACCAGTCGGGCCGCGTGGAGGGATCGCCCATGCGGTGCGGGCCCATGCCCTGCACCTGGAGCACCCTGCCGATGGCGCCGCGCTCGATGAGCTGGCCGGCGAGCACCGCCGCCTCGACGTGGATCCGCTCGGAGTAGTAGACGGCGTACTTCCTGCCGGTGCGCTCCACGGCGGCCTTCGCCTCGGCCAGCTGCGCGTGGCTTATCAGCGGCGTCTTGTCGGTGAAGTAGTCCTTGCCGGCCTCCATCACGCGGATGCCCAGCGGGGCGCGGTCCACGGGGACGGCCGCGGCCGCGACCAGGTGCACCTCGGGATCGGCGAGCACCTCCTCCTCGCTGGAGGCGATCGTCACCTGCGGGAACTTCTCCTGGAAGGCGGCGGCGCGCTCGGGCTGGGTGTCGTAGACCCATTTCAGGGTGCCGCCGGCGTCGAGCAGGCCCTGGGTCATGCCGCCGATGTGGCCGTGGTCCAGGTGCATCGCGGCGAAGACGAACTCACCGGGCTCGACCACGGGCTTCGGCATCGGTGCCGGGGCGTAGTTGGCTCCTTCGGAGACGGCCATGGGGGTCCTTTCATCGGTGGGCGCTGCGGGCGTGCGCAGCAGGGGGTGCAGGAGCGGGCCGCCGGGCCGCCGGGCCGACGGGCGGGCAGTCCGACGACTCGCGAGACCGACGGCCCGCGGGACCGACGGCCCTGCCGGCCGACGGACCGCGCGGGAGAGCGGGGGACGGGGGCCACGCTGCGCCGCCCGCGGGCCCAGGACGACCCGGTCCGCACGGAAACCGCTCACCACAGTGTGGTCCACCCCGGAAGCGCAGGGGGCAGGGTGCCGCCGGTTGCCAGGTCAGCCGACGCGGGCCTCGAGCACGACCGCCTCGGGCCGCGCCACGGTGCTCTCGATCTCGACCCGTCGGCCGGAGCCCGAGGATTCCAGCACCGCGTTCATCACCTCGAGGGTGTGCTGGCCCAGCTGCCCGCTCGCGCGCAGCTCCGCGCCGCGCGTGGCCATGTCCTGCAGGCCGATGCCGCGCGAGGCGCTCTCGTAGCCGGCCGTGACCGGCAGCGTCTCCCAGCCCTCGCCGCCCAGGCGGTGCACGGAGACCTCGCCGTCGAAGAGGTTGGGGTCCGGCACCGCGAGGGTGCCCTCGCTGCCGTGGATCTCGATCGGGTGGATCGAGGTGGCCACCGCGTCGAAGCTCATCACCAGCGTGGACAGCGCCCCGGACTCGTGGATCAGCACCCCGGTGACGTGCGTGTCGGTGGTGACGGGGATGGTCTCCCCGGCGCGCGGGCCGGAGCCGATCGTGCGCTGGTCGCGGGTGCGGCTGGACGCGCCGATCACCGCGGAGACCGGCCCCAGCAGGGTCACCAGGGCGTGGATGTAGTACGGGCCCATGTCCAGCAGCGGGCCGCCGCCGGGCAGGTAGTAGAAGTCCGGATGGGGGTGCCAGCGCTCATGTCCGGGGGTGACCATGGTGGCCGTCGCGGCCAGCGGGGCGCCGATGAGGCCCTCGTCGATCGCGGCGCGGGCCGTCTGGGTGCCCGTGCCCAGCACCGTGTCCGGGGCGGAGCCGACGAGCCGGCCCGCCTCGGCCGCGGCGCGGAGCACCCCGGCGCCCTCCTCGGTGGTCACCGCGAAGGGCTTCTCGGAGTAGACGTCCTTGCCCGAGGCGATCGCCTTGAGGTCGACGTCGGCGTGGGCCGCGGGGATCGTCAGGTTCAGCACCGTGTCCACCTCGGGATCGGCCAGCAGCTCGTCCACGCCGAGCGCCCGCACCCCCTCGCGGTCGGCGGCGACGGCCTCGGCCCGTGCCGGGTCGAGATCCGCGACGGCCACCAGCTCCACGTCCGGCAGGTGCTCGAAGGTCGCCAGGTACTGGGCCGCGATCACGCCGCAGCCGATCATTCCCACCTTCATCGCGTGGCCCCCGTCCCCGCGTGGTCGCCGTAGGGCTGCTCGCTGCCGCGCGCGGACCACAGCAGGCCGCGCTCGATGACGGTGCGGACGTTCGGATCCTCGAGCACCTCGACCCGGTGGCCGGGGGTGGCCACGAAGATGCGGCCCTCGCCCCACTGGCGGGTCCAGATCGCGGGGGAGGTGATCTCGCGGTGCCACGGATCCCACTCGCGCACCTTCTGGGTGGTGGTGGCCAGCACGTCGATGTAGTCGTCGCTGAGCACCCAGTACTGCTCGGTGACCAGGTCGAAGTCCTCGATCCCGGTGGTGATGGGGTGATCCGCGGCCGCGGGCAGCATGTTCACCGTGTGCGGCACGTAGTTGTCGGACTGCTCGCCGATGCGCTCATCGGGGTGCTTGCCGGGATGGCAGCCGAACTGGCCGCCGATCAGCGTGAGGTAGTCGGACTCGTTGCGGTAGGAATCGGCGATGCCGCCGTGCCATCCGGCCAGGCCCGTGCCCGCCTCGACGGCGGCGCGCAGCCCCTCGAACTGGGGCCGCTCGATCGTGCTCATGGTGTTGCACTGGAGGATGAGGTCCACGCTCGCCATGTACTCGGCGTCGGCGTAGACGGCGGGGGACTCCTCGATCCGCACGGTGAAGCCGTTCTCCTCGAGGAAGGGGATGAACAGGTCGGTCGCCTCGATCGGCTGGTGGCCGTCCCAGCCGCCGCGGACGACGAGGGCGTTGCGGGTGGTGGTCATCGGGTGGACTCCTGGGTGGTCGGGGTGCCGGCGCTCTGCCCGGCGGTGGTCGTCTCGTCGGCGGCCGCCTCCCCGGCGGTCGCGGTCCAGCTGCTGCCGTGCGCCGAGCTCTCCTCGACGGCGGCGAGCACGCGCTGGACCTGCAGCGCCTCCTCGAAGGAGGGGGAGGGGTCGGTGCCCTCGCCGATCGCGGTGACGAGGTCCGCGATCTGATGGGTGAAGGTGTGCTCGTACCCGAGCCCGTGCCCGGTGGGCCACCAGTGGGCGGCATAGGGGTGCTCGGGCTCGGTGGTGAGGATGCGGGTGAAGCCCTGGCGGCCGTCGGGGGCGGTCGCGTCGTAGAACTCCAGCTCGTTCATCCGCTCGAAGTCGAAGGCGAGCGAGCCGGCGGAGCCGTTGATCTCCACGCGCATCGCGTTCTTTCGCCCCTGCGCCATGCGGGTGGCCTCGAACGAGCCGAGGACACCGGAGGCGAAGCGGGCGGTGAACAGGGCGACGTCGTCGACCGTCACCTGCTGGCGCTCGCCGTCGGCGTCGCCCTTGCCGCCCAGGCCCTGCGAGGTCCCGGCCGAGGGGCGGGTGGGGACGACGGTCTGCAGCGTGCCGGAGACGGCGGCGATGTCCTCGCCGGTGAGCCACTGGGTGAGGTCGATGATGTGGGCGCCGATGTCGCCCAGCGCTCCGGAGCCGGCGAGCTCCTTGTCCAGCCGCCAGGTCATCGGCGCATCCGCGTCGGAGAGCCAGTCCTGGAGGTAGTGGGCGCGGACCTGGCGGATCTCGCCCACCGCACCCTCGGCGATCAGCTGCCGGGCGTAGGCCAGCGCCGGGGTGCGGCGGTAGCTGAAGCCGCACAGGGAGAGGGCCCTGCGAGGGCTCGCCTCCTTCGCCGCGGCGGCCGCCGCCGCCATCTCCGCGGAGTGCTCGACCGAGTTCGCCAGCGGCTTCTCGCACAGCACGTGCTTGCCGGCCGCGAGCGCCGCGAGCGCGATCTCGTAGTGCGTGTCCCCGGGGGTGCAGATGTCGATCACGTCGATCTCCGGGTCCTCGACCACGTCCTGCCAGCGGGTGGTCCAGGAGGCGAAGCCGAAGCGCTCGGCGGCCTCGGCCACCGCGCTCTCGGTGCGCCCCGCGAGGGTGCGCAGCTCGGGCGTGAGCGGAAGATCGAAGAAGCGGTGGGCGGTGCGCCAGGCATGGGAATGGGCCGCGCCCATGAACCCGTACCCGATCATGCCGACCCGCAGGGTGCCGGCGCGAGCTTGCGTCGTGGTCATCGTGGAAGCACTGCTCCTGGTGAAAGTTTCGAGTGGGACAGAGGTGGGGGTCGGCGGGAGGTGCGGGGCCCGTGCGGGGGCGTCGATGCGTGCACCAGACGCCCTCTCCCAGCAGGTGGGCAGGTTATCGAGCGCTTTCCTGCGCCCGCCCGGCCGGAGCCGCGACCCTCTCACCCCAGCGTAGCGGACATGGCCTGTTGACCCGTGTTCCTCGCTGTCGTACGCTCACGCCACCGAAAGCAACCGAAAAGATTGCTAAATCCGTACTGAAACCGTCTCCGGGGCGTGTGCCGCAGCGGACGGGACCGACGTCGTCGTCGGCCCGCCGGGCGCCGCCCGCGGGAGCCGCGCGAAGGAGCGTCATGACCCTTCCCCTGTGGAACGACCGGGGCCGCAGCACCGATGAGCGCGTCGAGGCGCTCCTGGCCGCGCTGACCCTCGAGGAGAAGATCGCCCAGCTGGGCAGCTACTGGAAGCGCCCCACGCTCGGCGACGCCGAGGGCTTCGCCCCGATGCAGTCGACCTTCGAGGAGGGCCGCGACCCCTTCGGGGCCGCGGTGCAGAACGGGCTCGGCCATCTCACCCGCCCATACGGCAGCGCACCCCTCGAACCCGAGGAGGGGGTGGAGAACCTCCGCACCATGCAGCAGGCCGTCGTGGACGGCTCGGAGCACGGCATTCCCGCGCTGGTCCACGAGGAGTGCCTCACCGGTGTCATGGCCCACGGCGCGACCACCTACCCGGCCGCGATCGCCTGGGGCGCGAGCTTCGATCCCGAGCTCATCGCCGAGATGGCCGCCCGCATCGGCGGCGACATGCACGCGATGGGCGCGCACATGGGGCTCTCCCCGGTGCTGGACATCGTGCGCGACTACCGGTGGGGCCGCATCGAGGAGACGATGGGGGAGGACCCCTACCTCACGGGCGTGCTGGCCACCGCCTACGTGCGCGGCCTGCAGTCCGCCGGCGTGATCGCCACCCTCAAGCACTTCGCGGGCCACGCCGCCTCCCGCGCCGGCCGCAACCACGCCCCCGTCTCCATCGGCATGCGCGAGCTGCACGACATAGACCTGGTCCCCTTCGAGATGGCGGTGCGCCACGGCGAGGTCGGCGCGGTGATGAACTCCTACGCGGACCTCGACGGGACCCCGCCCGCGGCCAGCCGCTGGCTGCTCACCGAGCTGCTGCGCGAGACCTGGGGCTTCGAGGGCACCGTCGTGGCCGACTACTGGGCCGTGAGCTTCCTGCAGTCCATGCACCGCGTGGTGGAGGACGACCGCGCCGCCGCCGTCGCCGCGCTCAGCGCCGGGCTGGACATCGAGCTGCCCGAGACCACCGCCTACCCGCACCTGGCCGGCGCCGTGGAGGACGGCGAGCTCGCGCTGGACGTGGTCGACACCGCCGTGCGCCGCATCCTGCGCCAGAAGGTCGAGCTGGGCCTGCTGGACCCGGAGTTCGATGCGGCTGCCACCGGCGCGGCGATCGACCTCGACGCCCCCGAGAGCCGCGCCCTCGCCCGCAGGATGGCCGAGGAGTCGATCATCCTGCTGGACAACCCCGCCGACCTGCTCCCGCTGCGCGCGGGGGCGGCCGACGGGGACGGGCCCGGCTCGATCGCCCTCATCGGCCCCGCCGCCGTGCAGCCGCGCAGCTTCCTGG
This sequence comes from Brachybacterium sp., assembly GCA_035301145.1. Classification (GTDB taxonomy): domain Bacteria; phylum Actinomycetota; class Actinomycetes; order Actinomycetales; family Dermabacteraceae; genus Brachybacterium. The sequence goes on from DATGUQ010000175.1 coordinate 6,573, forward strand.
GCTGCTACAGCTTCACCAACCACGTCCTCTCCCGCCTCGAGGACAACGGCACCTCGGTGGACGTCCCCACCCTCACCGACGCGCTGAGCGCCGAGTTCCCCGCCGCGCAGATCACCACCGCCGCGGGCACCGACTTCCTCGACCCCGACCCCTCCGGCATCGCGGAGGCCGTCGCCGCCGCGCAGGACGCCGAGCTCGCCGTCCTCGCCGTGGGCGACCTCGCCGGGCTGTTCGGCGCCGGCACCTCCGGGGAGGGCTGCGACGTGGAGAGCCTCCAGCTGCCCGGCGCCCAGCACGACCTCGTCGAGGCGGTGCTCGCCACCGGCACCCCCGTGGTGCTGCTGCTCGTCACCGGCCGGCCCTACTCGCTGGGTGCCTACCGCGGCCGCGCCCGGGCCATCGTGCAGGCCTTCATGCCCGGCGAGGAGGGCGCGAGCGCGCTCGCCGGCGTGCTCTCCGGCCGGATCAACCCCTCCGGCCGCCTGCCCATCGGGATCCCGGACGGCGTGGGCGGCCAGCCCGGCACCTACCTCGCCCCCGTGCTGGGCTGGGTGAGCGAGGGCATCTCCAACCTCGACCCCAAGCCGCTGTTCCCCTTCGGCCACGGCCTGAGCTACTCGCGCTTCGAGTACTCCGAGCTCGCGCTCTCCGCCGAGAAGATCGCGGCCGACGGCACCGTGGAGATCTCCGCGACCGTCTCGAACACCGGCGACCGCGACGGCATGGAGGTCGTCCAGCTCTACCTCAGCGACCCCGTGGCCAGCGTGGTGCGCCCGCTGAAGCGGCTCGTCGGCTTCACCAAGGTGGGTCTCGCCGCCGGGGAGAGCACCCGCGTCGCCTTCCGCCTGCACGCCGACCGCACCTCCTTCACCGG
>DATGUQ010000176.1:0-5092 GCA_035301145.1 Brachybacterium sp.
GGGTGCCGCTGGCCTGGGCCTCGAGGGCGACGAGACCGAAGGTCTCCGACCAGCTGGTCAGCAGCAGGGCTCCGGCGCAGCGCATCGACTCGGCGAGCTCGTCCCGGCCCAGGGAGCCGACGAAGTCCACCCGGTCCTCGACCCCGAGCTCGCGCGCCAGGCCCCGCAGCTGGTCGAGGTACTCCGCGAAGTCCTGGGAGACGCCCCCGGCGAGCACGAGGCGGGCCCCGAGTTCGGGGTCCAGCCGGGCGAGGACCTCGAGGGCGAGGTCGGGCCCCTTGAGCGGCTGCAGCCGTGCGGTGAACAGGAGGGTGGGGCGGGTCCTGCGCTCCTCGGCGCCGTCGCAGGGGCGGAAGCGCTCGATGTCCACACCGGGACGGACCACGCTCAGCCGGGCGCCCGGGACCCCGTAGCGCTCGCCGACGGTGCGGGCCTCGGCCTCGGAGACCGCGACCACCAGGTCGGAGCCGGTGGCGGCGAACTGCTCGCCCGGGATGCGGCCGTCGGATTCGGCGGGCTCGCCGGCGTCGAGCGATCCGGCGCCCTCCGGGGCCGCCACGGAGTGGAAGGACTGCAGGTGGGGGACCGCGAGCTCACGGGCGACGGGGAGAGCGGCGACCCCGCTGAACCAGTGGTGGGAGTGGATGAGCTCCCAGGCCGCACCGTGCTCGTCCGCGCCGTGCCCGTCCCCGGCGAGCGCCTCCCGCAGCGCGGTGCGGAACGGCGTGATCGCCTGCTCCATCGCGCTCTTGGCCAGGGGTGCGGCGGGCCCGGCGTCGAGGTGGTGCAGTCGCAGCCCGTCGGCGATCTCCACGACGTCGGGGGCGGCGGGGTCGCTGCGCCGGGTGAAGAGGTCCACGCGGTGCCCGAGACGCGCGAGGGCGAGGGACTGCTCGAGCACGACCACGTTCATGCCGCCGGCGTCGGCGCCGCCCGGCTCCTCGAGCGGGGACGTGTGCAGGGAGATCGAGGCGATGCGCAGGGAGGGGGCGGACATGCCCGCCATCCTAGGCGCGCGGTGCCGTGCCGGGCTCCGCAGAGGGACAGGATGACGGCTGTTCGCCTGTGACGAAACTCTAGGCGGCCTGCGTCACGGCAAGTTGAAAAGGGAACCTGCATCATAGAGCCTGAAAAGCATGGAAACGGCGGAGAAAGTTGACTGGGCAGCATTGAACGCCCATGCGGCGGGCCGCCCTGCTCGCCGCCTGGTGACGAAGGCGATCACGGCGGCCGGCGGCGACCGCAAACCGGGGGTCGTGCTCGACCTGGGTGCCGGCGCCGGTGCCGACTCCCTGCAGTTCGCCCGGCACGGCTGGACCGTGCACGCCTACGACAGCGACGACACCCTCGCCGCCCGCCTGGTGGAGAACGAACGGATGACCGGCTCGGTCCAGTTCCACCACACCGACATCGCCGCGGTGCCCGTCTTCCCCGCGGCGCAGATCGTGTACTCGACCTACACGCTGGGTCTGCTGGGACCGGAGGCGCTGCCCGAGGTGTGGCAGAAGCTCGTGGCCTCGCTGCCGCGCGGCGGCGTGATGGCCGTGGACTTCTTCGGCACGAACGACTCCTGGGCCGAGCGCCCCGACGTGGCGACCCTGCCGCTCGAGGAGATCGACGCGATGTTCCGCGACTTCCAGGTCATCGACCGCTCCGTCCGGGACGAGGACGGCCGCTTCCTCGCCGACAAGAAGCACTGGCACGTCATCACCACGCTCGCGCGCAAGCTCCGCTGAGCGCGGCCCGGCCGCGGCTCATCCGGAGCGCGGGCCGAGCCGTCCGATGCTCGCGCCGAGGGCGCGGTCGCGCCACCGCGAACCCGACGTCATCATCGCCAGACGGAGCATCGCCGCCGAGCCCAGCCGCCATCCCTGGCCGGGCAGTGCGCGGCGCACGGCGTAGCGGCGCAGTGCCCGGGACGGGTCGGCATCCCGCCCCTGCTCCTCCCGCACCGCGAGCGCCAGCGCCTGCGCATCCTGGAGCGCCGTGTTCGCGCCGTGCCCGAGGTTCGGCGCCATCGCATGCGCCGCATCGCCCAGCAGCACCGTGTTCTCCCGTACCGGCCACACCGCGGGTGCGGTGTGGATGCCGTGCACGAGGGTGCGCTGCGCGGTGGCGGCCTCGAGGACCGCATCGATCGGCGCCCGCCGGCCGCCCACCACGCGGCGCAGGTGCGCGAGGTCCTGATCCCGGGAGCCGGTGCGGTGCTCGGGGACGCACGCGAACCAGTTCGTGCCCACCTCGGCCAGCGGTGTGATGCCGAACAGCCAGCCTCGCCCCCAGGTCTCCGAGAGCTCCGGCGGGTCGAGAGGCGTGGTGCCGCGCAGCACGGTCATGCCGTGCGAGCGTGCGTGCGCCCGGTCGGACCAGCCGGAGCGGCGCACGAGGGAGTGGACCCCGTCGGCCCCGACCAGGAGATCCGCCCCCTCGCGCAGCGGGCGGACGTCCTCGATCCGCCGCGTACGCGTCACGACGTCGCCGGGCAGGGCGCCCAGGAGGATGCGCACCAGCTCGGAGCGGGAGGTGAGCAGCGCGTCCCCCGCCGGGACACTGGCGAGGACGCGCCCGTCGGCCGAACGCACGGTACCGGCACGAGGCGCTGCGGAGACGGCGCGCACCTCCTCGAGCACGCCGAGACGGGCGAGCACGGACCGGACCGGAGGGAACAGCGCCAGCGCGGTCCCCACGGAAGGGATCGCGAAGCGCTCGTCGATCAGCTCGACGCGGTGCCCGTCGGCGGACAGCAGGAGCGCGGAGGCGAGCCCGGACACGCCGGCACCGAGGATGCGGATCGTGAGGGGAGCGGGCATGGAGCTGCTTCCGATCGTGGCGAGGGGTGGACCATCCGACCTTATGCCGGAGGCTGCTCCGGTGGGGGCTCGCCCGTCGGCGGGGAGAGCATCGGCGGGGTCCAGGAGATGCCCTGCGCGCCGTGGGGACTGGTCCAGAACCAGGCCGCAGGCGGTGATGCCGGCTCCGGGGCCGTGGCCGAGCGGTTCTCTCCGCTGAGCGGAGCGAGCACCCACAGCCCGTGCTCCTTGAGCAGATTGCAGCGCACGCACAGCCCCTGGCCGTTCGCGTAGCTGGTGGACCCGCCGCGGTGATGGGGGAGCACGTGGTCGCTCTGGCGGATCACCGCGTTGCACCACGGGGTGCGGCAGGTGGTGTCCCGCCAGCGGATCATCCGAGCCAGCCCGGCGGGGAACGCCCGCGACCGCGATTCCATCGCCACCAGTTCTCCGCTCGACGGGCTCCGGTAGAGCCGTCGGTAGAACGCGGAGACCTGTTCGTCCGGATGCTCGTCCTCGTCGTGGCGCAGATGGCCGGGAGGTCTGCCGAGCAGTGTGTCGCGGACGATGTGCGCAGGGATGACGCCGTACCCCTCGATCAGGGCGCACTCGGAGTCGTCCTCGGGGCCCAGCAGGGCGGTGTCGGAGATGACGATGCCGACCTCGAGGCCGGGACGGGCTCGCCGCGGCCGCGGGGCCTGTGCGGGAGCGTCCTGTGCAGGGTCGTCCTGTGCGGGGGCGTCCTGCATGGGCGCGTCGTGCGCGGAGTCGTCGGGGGGCGCGATCTCGGAAGAGGATGCGCGCGAGAGCACGGAGTCGACCAGCAGATCCGCCTCGAGGGCGGAGGCGGAGGTCTTCTCGCCGGCGGCGCGCAGCGAGCGGGCTCCGGCATCCAGCGTCTTCATCATCCCGACGGCGTCGATGCCGCGGAGCACCGCAGTCACCCGGGCCATCCCGTCGGCGAGCGGGGTCATGGTCACGTGCCGCTCTCGCGCGGCACGCTCCGCACGGTCCCGGGAGGTCTCGGGTGCCAGGCGCTGGACCATCTTCTCGATGTCCGAGCGGAGGCGATCGTGTCCCTTCCCCTGGAGGGTCTGCGGGTCCTGCCTGATGAGCTCGTCGATCCGGTGGCAGGTGTCGGGGGAGGTCGTCGACAGCGCGCGGGAGACCGTGGAGGCCTGGTTCGAGGTCACGGCTCCCTCCCACAGGCTGTCGATCGTGCCGGGCATGTGCTGGACGAGCCGCCGGGCGGAGGCGAGCGAGAAGGAGGACGCGGCCGAGGAGATCCGGCGCGCCAGGGCGATCTCCCCGGTGGCACCGGCGCCCTGGCGGGACGCGGGGAGCCCCCGCCGGGCGTCATCGCGCCGGATGCGCTGCTCTGCGGCGACCTGCCAGGCCGCGTCCATCGCGGAGAGCGAGGACCGCAGGTGATCGATGCCGGCGAGGACCGCCAGCGCCTCCTCGGGGGAGTCCGAGGCGGTGTCCGGCAGCGGATCGCGCACCGAGCGGGTGCGGGTGAAAGCGAGGAGGGTGGCGCTGAGGACCTGCGCGAGGACCACCCGCGCTGCGGGACTCGCCTCGATCTCGGCGAGGGCGGAGGCCGCTGAGGTCAGGACGTCCGCCGAGGACGAGGCATCGCTGGGGCGGCGTGACTCGTCGCCGGGGCGGTCCCGGTCGTCCTGCGGCGTCGTCGATTCCATGTCCACGACCGTACGCACATTCGATTCCACTCGCCACCCTCACCGAAGAATCTGTGGACAACTCGATGAGTGCTCGGAAAATGTGGACGAAGAATGTGGAAGAGAATGTGGATGGGTGCATGCGGTGGAGGAGCGGTCCGGTGTGGACGAGGGGGCCTTGGGGCGCGGGAACGGAATTCCGCGATATCGGTGAGGCGCTGTTCGAGGAGGATTTTCGGACCGGAGAGCAGCGAATTCCTGCCGTGGTGATCGTCGTCGAAGATATTGTGGATGAATGGCCTGTGTGGAGGAACGGTCGCCCCCGGCCGCAGCGGGGCTGAGCGGTTGTGCGCAGCCCCGCCCTGCGCTGCCCCCGCTCAGCTCCCCAGCAGCGTCAGCACCGCCGTCACACGGCGGTGCACGCTCGCGTCCTCGCTGAGGCCGAGCTTCGCGAACAGGCGCTGCGTGTGCTTCTCCACCGCACCGCCGCTGATGAACAGCCGCTGCGAGATGCCGGCGTTGGTCAGGCCCTCGCCCATCAGCTCCAGCACCTCGCGCTCGCGCGGTGTGAGCTCGTCCAGCGGTGTGCGCCGGCGCGAGGCGATCACCTGCCCCACCACGTCC
>DATGUQ010000177.1:0-8329 GCA_035301145.1 Brachybacterium sp.
GTCATGTTCGCGAGCACCGGCACGTCCAGTGCGGCGCACACCCGCTCGAACTCCGTCAGGTCCCGCAGCGCCTCGGGGAAGATCGCGTCGGCGCCCGCGTCGACCAGCGCCTTCATCCGGTCGATGGCGGCGTCCAGCCCGTCGGTGGCGCGCAGGTCGGTGCGGGCCATCACGAGGAAGTCCGCGTCCCTTCGGCCGTCGGCGGCGGCGCGGATGCGCTGGGCGGCGGTGGGCAGGTCCACCATCGTCTTGCCGTCGAGGTGGCCGCAGCGCTTGGGATTGACCTGGTCCTCTATGTGGCAGCCGGCCAGGCCCGCGTCCTCGAGCTCCTGGATCGTGCGGGCCACGTTCATCGGCTCGCCGAACCCGGTGTCCGCATCGATCAGGCAGGGCAGGTCGGTGGCGCGGGCGATCTGGGCGCCGCGCCCGGCGACCTCGCTGAGGGTGGTCAGGCCGATGTCCGGCAGTCCCAGCTCGTTCGCGATCACGGCCCCGGAGACGTACACCCCGGGGAAGCCCTTCTCCTCGATGAGCTTCGCCGACAGCGGGGTGAAGGCACCGGGGAACGGCTGTGCCGCGCCGGGGGTGAGCAGGGCGCGCAGGTCTTGGCGCTTCTGGGTCGGGGTCCTCGGGCTCGAGAGCATCAGAACAGTCCCTTCGGGCCGGCCGACGCCTCGACCACGCCGGGCGCGGCCTGGATGGTGAGCCGGCCGAGCTCGCCGGCGGGCAGCTGGGCGAGCTGCGCGGCGGCGTCGAGGAAGCGGTCGATCTCCTCGGGCTCGACGAGGCCCTCGGCGAGGGAGCGGAACTTGTGCTCGTACTGCTCGCGGCCGAAGGGCCGGGCGCCGAGCGGGTGGGCGTCCGCCACGGCGATGCTGTCCTCGATCACGGTGCCGTCGGTGAGGGTGATGACCACGGCGCCGCCGAAGGCCTTCTCCGTCAGGTCCTGGGAGTGGTACCGGCGGGTCCACTCCGGATCCTCCTCGGTGGTGACCTTGTGCCACAGCGCCACGGTGTCGGCTCGAGCGGCGCGCTCGGGCGCGTAGGAGCTGGCGTGATGCCAGGTGCCGTCCTGCAGGGCGACGGTGAAGATGTACGGGATCGAGTGGTCGAGGGTCTCGCGGGAGGCCGTCGGGTCGTACTTCTGCGGATCGTTCGCGCCCGAGCCGATCACGTAGTGGGTGTGGTGCGAGGTGCGGATGAGGATCGAGGCGACGTTGCCCGGATCGGTGGCCTCCGGGTGCTCGGTGTGGAGCTTGCGCGCCAGGTCGATCCAGGCCTGCGCCTGGTACTCCGCCGAGTGCTCCTTGGTGTACGTGTCCAGGATGGAGCGCTTGGACTCGCCGGCCTCCGGCAGCGGCACCGTGTAGCGGGCGCCGGGCCCGTCGAGCAGCCAGGCGATCACGCCGTCCTCGCCCTCGTAGATCGGCACCGGGGAGGTCTGGCCGCGCATGGCGCGGTCCACGGCCTCGACAGCCATCTTCCCGGCGAACGCGGGGGCATGGGCCTTCCAGGTGGAGATCTCGCCCTTGCGGGACTGGCGGGTGGCGGTGGTGGTGTGCAGGGCCTGGCCGATCGCCTGGAACACCGTCTCGGTGTCCAGTCCCAGCAGGGCGCCGATGCCCGCAGCGGCCGACGGGCCGAGGTGGGCGACGTGGTCGATCTTGTGCTCGTGCAGACAGATCGCGCGCACCAGGTCCACCTGCAGCTCGTAGCCGGTCGCGATGCCGCGGATCAGATCGTGGCCGGAGCGGCCGGTGTGCTCGGCGACCGCGAGGATCGGGGGGATGTTGTCCCCGGGATGGGAGTAGTCGGCGGCGAGGAACGTGTCGTGGTAGTCCAACTCGCGCACGGCGACGCCGTTGGCCCACGCGGCCCATTCGGGGGAGGTGCTGCCGGAGATCCCGACGATGCTCGCGCCGGCGCCGCCGGTGGAGACCGGGTGGCTGAGCGCCTGGGCGCGGGCGGAGACGATGGGGGCTCGGTTCAGGGAAGCGACCGCGACGGCGGCGTTGTCGATGACCCGGTTGATGATCATCTCCTCGACATCGCTGTCGACCTCGACCGGGTCCACGGCGACCTCGGCCATCTTCCATGCCAGCTGGCCCTCGCGGGACAGGTTCTCGTCGGAGCGGTGGACGCGGACGTCGTGGTCTCTCATGATGCGGACTCCTGGGTGGTCGGGGGAGGTGTCGGGTGGTCGGTGCCGGTGCCGGTGCCGGTGCCGGTGTCGGGCAGGCCGCTGCCGGAGCCCTGCAGGTGGGCGAGGGCGTGGTGGAGGTGGACGGTCGTGGCGGCGGCGGCGAGATCGGGATCGCCGATGGCGATGGCACGGGAGATCGCGGCGTGCTCCCGGGCGGAGTCGGCGAGACGACCGGGGGAGTTGCGGGCCAGGCGACGCAGCCGGCCCAGGTGCAGGCGCAGTCCGCGCAGTGCTTCGGCGAGGTAGGAGTTGCCGCAGGCGGCGTCGAGCGCGACGTCGAGATCGACCGTCAGGGCGTAGTAACCGCTGGGATCGGTGCCGGCGGAGAGGTGGGGGACGGCCTCCTCGAACTGCTCAGCGAGGGCCGTGAACCGGGAGCGCAGTGCGGGGCCGTCCTCCGGGTCGTGTTCGGTGTCGTTCTCAGAGGCGTCCCCGAGTCCGCAGAGGCGCTCTGCCGCGCGGCGCGCGGCGAGGGTCTCCAGCGCGATGCGGAGGTCGAACAGTCGTGGGGCCTCGGCGAGCGACACGGCGGTGACGAGGAGTCCGCGGCCGCGGGAGGTCTCGGCCAGGCCGTCGGCGACCAGGCGGGCGAGGGCTTCGCGCAGAGGAGTGCGGGAGATGCCCAGTCGTGCGGACTGCTCGACCTCACCCAGCACGGTGCCGGGCTCGAGGGCGCCGTCGATGATCTCCTCGCGGAGCCTCGCGTAGGCGCGATCACTGGCACGCATGATCTGAGTGTATACACCCACACTGTGTTTGGCGAGGTCGCACCTGGTCGCCGCAGGGGTTATCCAGCCGTTCTGTATACATGCGCGGTGCGCCCCTGTCCTGCTCGCGCTGCACCCACCGGATCTCGCTCCGCGATGTGGCGGGCGTGGGTCGGTGCAGTGCGCATCAGCCCGACGTCGCATCGCTTCATGGTGGGAGGGGCGTCGCGGTGGTGGGTGGTCAGATCTCGCGGTGGCGGGCGTCGGGGTCCTGGGGGCCTTCGGTGTCGGCGGTGCGATCTGGGATCCAGGGGTCTGCGTCCTCGTCGACGGGGACGTCGCCGTTCACCAGGCGTGACTCGAGCGACTTGGAGTAGATCGGGACTGGATCGGAGGTGACCTCGATGGTGCCGTCGATGTCCTGCCATTCACCGCCGTCGACGGAGAACTGGCCCGAGAAGGTGGTGGTGAGGGTGATGTCGTACCAGCCCTCCTGTGTATAGGTCGCGGAGACGACCTCGGAGGGGTACGGCTCGCCGGGATCGGTGGTGGTGATCGTGTTCCCGTCGCCGAGGTCCCAGTGGTAGGAGACCGGGGTGGCTCGGATCGCAACCGGGGTGCCGAGCAGCTCCGTGCTGAGCAGCTGGTCGTCGGGCTCGGTGTAGAGCACATTGACCATGTTCACCGGGAGCCAGCCCTCTGCAGGTCCGGCGTGCGGCTCGAGCGGCTCGACGGGGAGCCGTGCGAAGTCCTCGCGGGTGACGGTGATGACCACCGGCGGTGCTTCCTCGTACTCGGGAGTGCCGGGCATGGCGCATCGGATCCCGAGGTCCTCGGTCTCCCCGGTTTCGTTGTCGATGCGAGTGCCGCGCTGGGTCACTCCTTCGACGGGGGTGGTCGAGACGGTGCCGATCTGCAGGACATCACCTTCGCCCGCGAACTGACTCCCCGTGCCCGCTTCGCAGGACTCAGGGTGCGGAGTGCATGACCATGATCCGCCATTCAGATCCGTATCGCAGTCCGAGAACTCGGAGGCGGGCACCCAGATGTAGTTGTAGCGGGGTTGATTCGGCGAGGGTGACATGCCAGTATTCTGTGCATTTTTTGTATCATCGGCCCCCCTTGCTCCCTTCCTAGGGGTGAGAACCTCGGAGATTGTGGTTTCAATTCCGTCTTTGTTGGTGGTGGCATCTACTGGCGTTTCGGGACCGTCGGCTAAAAGCGGGAATGCGGCAACCACTTGACTCGTAAATAGGATGATCAGCGTAACGCCAAGAGTTGTTGGCCACCTGAGCGGGCGTCGGTTATTCGGAGTAGACATCTTCTCCCCACTCAATGGTCATGCCGCTCGTTATCCAGCGACCGCCCTCCCAGTTCATGCCTCCAATGGCCGCGTACTCGATCGACTCAACTGAAATTTTTTCAGTGAACTCATCGTTGGGGCGCGTGTGTGAGGTTAGGCTAAATACGTATCCGATCTCATGCTCAAACTTGCCTGAGTTATGTATTGCTGTGCCGGTATCGTTAATCGCGAACTCCGACCAGTAGAGGCCAGACTTTTGTATCTGCGCGACGTCTTCGTTGAGAAATGTACAGCCTTCGCAATCCCCGGACTCGAGCTCTGAAAGTGGGGCGTCATTGCCTGTTTGGTGCGCCCACATCGAGACTGCAATGTAGTACCGAAAAGCCTGCTCCGCCCCTTCCGGCGTGTGCTCGTCCATCCCCGCGAAGTCCGCGGGATCCGGCGGCGGGATGTCCGGTGCCTGCGCTGTCGGCTCTGTGGTCTCGGAGCCTCCGCCGTCGCTCGGCGAGCTGTCGCCGCCGTCGTCGCTCGGGCCGGCGACGTCGATGCTGGGCGGGGCCGTGGTGACGGGCTCGTCGGTCTGGTCGCCGCAGGCGGCGATGCCGAGCAGGAGTGCGCCGGCTGCGGCGGCGCTGAGGAGGCGGCGGGGCATGGGTGTGCCTTCCGGGAGTGCGTCAGATCACCGACACGGTATCCAGGAATCGTCCAGCCGCGCACCGATTCGGTGCGATTGTGGACGAACTCAGCGACCGAACGCCGCTGCCGTCTCCGTCGGATCCAGCACCGCACCCGGATGCGGGCCGGCCTTCACCCACGCCTCCCGCCATTTCGCGACCTCGGGCGAGGAGAGCGCCCCGCCCACCACGAACACCATGTTCCCGTCGGCCGGTGTGGTCAGCAGCGAGGCATGGGTGAGGGTCCACACGCCCGAGAGACCGGCCTCGGCAGCGGCGTCCTCGAGCTCACGCGCCTGCGCGATGAGGAAGCGTTGCCCCGCGTCGTCGCCGACGTTGACCAGCAGCAGCCCATCGGGCGCGAGGTGATCGATCGCTTCGAGGTAGAAGCCCTTCGTGGTCAGATGCGCCGGGGACTCCTCGCCGGAGAACACGTCCAGCACGATCGCATCGAACCGTCTGCCCTCCATCGCGGCGAGCTCCTCGCGCGCGTCCCCGATCACGACCTCCAGGTCGGTGTCCCGGGGCAACGGCAGCGCGGTGGTGACGAGCGTGGGCAGCTCCCGCTCGATCTCGACGACCACCTGGGGCGAGCCCGGCCGCGTCGCCTGCACGTAGCGGACGAGAGTGAGCGCGCCGCCGCCCAGATGCGCGATGCGGATCGGGGCTCGGCGCGGCCAGGCCTCGTCGAGCACATTGGCCATCCGTCGCAGGTACTCGTGGACGATCCGGGTCGGATCCTCGAGGTCCACGTGCGACTGCTCGGCGCCGCCGATCTGCAGCACCCATCCGCCGGACACCTCGTCCTTCACGATCCAGGCCGGTTGGTCGGAGAAGCTCAGCTGGGCACTGCGCTGAGCGCCCGGGAGGAAGTCGGTGGAGGCCATGAGCTCATTGTGCGCGACGACCGGGGCCGGCTGCACAGGGCGTGATGTGCGGACTCGGGGACAATGGCGCCATGGACACCCTCGAGCTCTCCGGTCGGCGCTTCACCCTCCACCGTGCCGTCGCGGGCGATCTGCCGGAACTGGTCGCGCTGCTCGCCGACGACGTGCTCGGCAGGGAGCGCGAGAGCGACGACCTCGCACCGTACGAGCAGGCCCTCGCCCTGATCGACCGCGATCCGAACCAGCTGCTGCTGGCGGTCCGCGACGAGGAGGGCGCCATGGCGGCGACGATGCAGCTCACGCTCATGCCCTCCCTCTCCCGGGGTGGTGCGATGCGTCTCCAGATCGAAGCGGTGCGCGTCGCCGGCAGCGCCCGCGGCGGCGGTCTGGGCACGGCCCTGTTCACCTGGGCGCACGACTGGGGCAGAGCGCAGGGCGCGACGCTGGCCCAGCTCACCACCGACGCCTCCCGGACGGACGCGCAGCGCTTCTACGAACGGCTCGGCTACGTGCCGAGCCATGTGGGCTGCAAGCTGCCGCTGTGATCCCGTGCGCGCCCGTCAGCGCCGCGCCCCGGAGTGCACGTGGATGTGCAGGTGCTTCGAATCCTGGTAGTCGCCGAGGTTCGTGAGCACGGCTGCGGCGCCGTGCTCGCGCTCGACCCGCCGGGCCACGCCGGTCACCACCGTCAGCAGCGCGCGGAGGTCGGCCTCGTCCTCCGGACCGGCCGCGGTGAGCGAGGCGATGTGCCGCTTCGGCACCACCACCAGGTGCACCTGCCAGAACGGCCGGGTGTGGTGGAAGGCGAGGACCCGCTCGTCCTCGTGCACCACCTCGAGCGCGTCGGGGTCGGGGATCGCGACGTCGCAGTAGAAATCGGTGCCGCGATAGGTGAGGGCGGGGGAGTGCTCCGACATGCCCCGAGTATCCCCGTCGGTCGGCTGCCTCGAGCGTTCCGCAGGATCGCCGGCGTGCCCGTCCTCCACCGCCCGAGGCGTGCCCTTCAGCCCTGCTGCTGGATGATCCCGATCTTCTGCCACACCTTGCGTGCCATGTCCGAGGTGAGCGCTTCGATCCCCTCGACCGCATCGAGCACGTCGCCGTCGGTGGTGTGCTCCGCGTACAGCGCTGCGCTCTTGTCCACGAGCGAGAGCATCTCGGTGCAGAATTCGAGGTAGCGGGTCACCTCGGTGCGGTCCAGGTCCAGCCCGCCATCGGCACGGGAGTCCCGCTCGAGCCTCTCGGGCACCTTGGTCAGCTGGTGCATGTCGATGACGTGTGCGAGGGAGCGCAGGCGATGCAGGATCCGCAGCACCCGCGCCCGCTCCATCCGCTCTGGGATCCGCAGCAGGAAGAACACCGCGATCGCGCCGAACACGAGGTCGTTGATGATCGTCTCGAGCAGCGGGAGCATGTCCAGCGGACCGATCGTCGCACGCTCCTCGACGAGATCCCCGGCCGCGAGCGCGACCGCCCCGCCCAGGAACAGCACGATCACGAGCACCCCGAAGCGGGAGAGCACCCGAGCGAGCCGTACCCGGCGCCTGCTGATGCCGGTGCCCGCGTTGATCTCGTCCACCAGGCTCACCAGCTCGCGGCACACCTCCCACAACGTGCGCTGAGGGAAGCGGCTCGCGATCCGGTGCTCCAGCGTCGCGGCCGAGCGCCGCACGGCCTGCCCGTCCAGGCGCTGGAAGCGGCTCGAGGAGGGCGGGGCGTCGGAATGGTCCTCCGGGCGCGGCGCGGACTCGGGAGAGGCGGCGGAGGGCGACATGAGCCGAGCGTAGGTGATCGTGGCGGGCCCCGGGCGGGCGGCCTCTCGCGACCCTGCGTGCGTGGTGTGGGTCACGATGCCGCAGGGCGGGAATATGCCGCGCAACCCCAGGGTTGAGTCAGGTGTACTCAAGTTCGAGGGTCTCGGATTGACAAGGTCGATCCCCGAGTTCTCTACTTGAGTCCGTACAGCTCAAGTCTTGCCGTCGGCCTCGGCGGCCGGCGGAGCCGCAGGGCCGGATCGGGAGCATCCCGGCAGGTCACGCGGCGACGCACGAATCACCTTGCGGCCACCGCGTCGCAGAAAGGCAGGCACCCATGTCCCGTGTCGTCGGAATCGACCTCGGTACCACCAACTCCGCCGTCTCCGTCCTCGAGGGCGGCCAGCCCACCGTCATCGCGAATGCCGAGGGCGCCCGCACCACCCCGTCGGTCGTGGCCTTCTCCAAGCAGGGCGAGGTCCTGGTCGGCGAGGTCGCCAAGCGTCAGGCCGTCACCAACGTCGACCGCACCGTCTCCTCCGTCAAGCGCCACATGGGCACCGACTGGAGCGCCGAGATCGACGACAAGAAGTACACCGCGCAGGAGATCTCCGCGCGCGTCCTCGGCAAGCTCAAGAAGGACGCCGAATCCTACCTGGGCGAGTCCGTGACCGACGCGGTCATCACCGTCCCGGCCTACTTCTCGGACTCCGAGCGCCAGGCCACCAAGGACGCCGGCACCATCGCCGGGCTGAACGTGCTGCGCATCATCAACGAGCCCACCGCCGCGGCGCTCGCCTA
>DATGUQ010000178.1:0-16300 GCA_035301145.1 Brachybacterium sp.
GGCATGATGTCGTCGGGGGAGCGGTGGTGGTGGAGGTTGATGAGGTCCTCGTTGAGGTCGTCGTCGAACAGGAGGTCCACCTCGGTCACCCTCTGCGGTTCCTCCCAGGCGAGCTCGAGCACGGGCTGGGGGTCCTCCGTGGGCGGGCCCGAGATCCACATGTTCGGACCGCCGTAGGGCCTTGCGTAGCCGCCCAGCGCACGGGTGGCGGCGAAGGCCGAGGTCGGGGAGAGGAGCCGGAAGCAGATCCCGGCGCCGTGCAGGGTCTCCTTCCATTCGCGCCACTGCTCGGGATGCTCCTCGCCGGGCGGCAGCGGGCGGCGGTGCATGGTGACGGTGCCGGGCTCGGCATGGTCGCCGCGATGGACGCGCAGGAGCGGGTTGCTGTGCAGCACCACGACGAGGTTCCGGGGTGACTCGGGGGTGTGCGCGAAGGGGAGCCGCACCCAGGAGCGACCCTGCGGGACCGGGACGCGGGTGGTGCCGAGCTGCGCATGGGGGAGGTAGTTCTGGGGCTTCGAGGTGGTGTGCAGCGCGGCGGAGAGCTCGGTGTCCTCGGCGGCGTCGACGAGCACCTCGAGGCCGTCGATCCCGGGATCGGCGGGCAGCACCAGGCTGAGGTCCTTCTCGAGGACCTGGGAGCCGGTGCTGGTCGTGGACGCGAGCTCGGACCGGGTCGAGGAGGCGCCCACGGTCGCCGACAGGGCGAGGTTCGCCGGGTCCTCGTCGGGGATCCCGAGCGTGGAGGCATCGGCGCGGACGAGCGCGCGGTGCAGAGCGGGCAGCTGCTCCTCGGCGAGGGCCCGGGGCGGGACCTCCAGGCTGTGGGAGAGGGCGGCGCCGATGCCGGCGGCCTCGCCGAGGATCGCGCAGGTCGCCATCACACGGGTGCTGCCGAAGGCGACGTGGCTGGCGCTGATGTCCCGCCCGGCCATCCACAGGTTCGCGACGTCGCGCGAGTACAGGCAGCGCAGGGGGATGTGGTAGTTCCCGTCGGGATGCCAGTGGCGCGAGCCGCGTTCGGAGGCGTACACCCCGCCGACGGGATGGAGGTCGATGGACCAGCCGCCGAAGGCGACCCGGTCGGCGAACTCGGTCTGGCCGAGCACGTCGTGCTGGGTCAGGACATGGTCGCCCACGAAGCGGCGGTACTCACGCTTGCCCGGGACCGCCCCGATCCACTCCAGCGAGAGGGTCTCCGCGTCGTAGAGGCCGGAGTTCTTGATGTAGTCCCAGATCCCGTAGCAGACGGCCTGCAGCTCGTCGCGGATCCGCTCGTTGTCGCGGACGACGTCGAGATCGCCGCCCCACTCGATCCACCAGTAGTCGCAGCCGTTCATCTCCTGGCGGATCACCCGGTTCTCGGGGATGGAGGTGGCGGTGATGTCGACGGCGAACGGCGGGGGCACGAACCGCTGCGGATGGCCGACGTCCTTCGTGTAGAAGAGGATCGTCGAGCCGAGCATGTCCTCGCCCGGGTGCTCGGGCGCCCAGGACTCGTCGAACTCGCTGCGCGGCTCGCTGCCACGGCGGGACTCAGCGCCGGCGAGATGGCCGACGAGCCCGTCACCGCTGCAGTCGATGAACGCGTCGGCCTCGAAGCGCAGGCGCCGCTCGGAGCCGCTCATCCACCCGGTGACGGCGCGGATCTCGCGCCCGCCGGGGCCGTCTTCCGCGTCGACCTCGGTGATGTCGGTGTTGAGGAAGAGCTCGATGTTCTCCTCGGCCCGCACCTTCTCGAGCAGCAGCAGGTCCCAGTAGTAGGGGTTCCCGTCGGGGTTGCGGTACTGGTTCTCCACGAACAGCTCGCCCATGATCCCGGTCTCGCGCGCGAACATGTGGATGCCGTGGGCGGTCGCTCCGCACACCCACACCCTCACCTCGCTCGAGGAGTTCCCGCCCAGGACGGGTCGGTTCTGGGCGAGGGCGACGCGGCGGCCCTGCCGGGCGGCGGCGATCGCCGCGCACACTCCGGCGAGGCCGCCTCCGACGATCATGATGTCGGCGTGGACGGTCTCGGTGCTCATCGAGCGGTCATTCCTTCCCGGTGGGGGTGTGGTGGGCGTCCGCAGGGCGCGGCGTGTCGTCGGAGGCGGTCTCGAAGATGCCTCCGTCGACGGTGCGGCCGGCGGGGTCCGCGGAGCGGGCCTGGGCGACCAGCACCCACAGGAAGCTGGTCGCGAGGACGTCGCTGACGCGCCCGGCGTAGTACTGGGTCCAGACGGTGCCGTTGCGGACCCCCGTGTACAGCGCCAGCTGCGCCTCGGCGGCGAGGGCTGAGGCCTCGTCACCGTGCAGGGCGATCGTGGTGGCGCCGGCCGCAGCGGCGTCGCGCAGCAGCTCGAGCGCCTGCGCGTCCCGGCCCGAGCGGCCGAGCACCACGACGGCGTCCCGCGCGGTGAGCGTGGAGGCGACCAGCCGCAGCGTGGTGGGGCCCGCGTCGTGGAACCATGCCGCGACCCCGATGCGCAGCAGCCGCATCTGCAGCTCGCGCAGCGCGACCGAGTCGCCCCAGTCGCCGTACAGGTGCACCCGCTCCGCCGCGGCGATCCGGGCCGCCGCCTCCTCGAAGAGGCCCACGTCCAGCACGTCCACGGCATCCCGCAGCGACCGCGCGGCCGTCCCTGCCAGGGTGTCCAGCACCCGGCGCGCGGGGTCGTCGGGCGCGATCGCGTTGCCGATGTCGCGCTCCCATCCGGACTGCCGGGTCCGGCCGTTGTCGAGCGCGATCGCGGAGCGCAGCGCC
Source organism: Brachybacterium sp. (assembly GCA_035301145.1). Taxonomy (GTDB): domain Bacteria; phylum Actinomycetota; class Actinomycetes; order Actinomycetales; family Dermabacteraceae; genus Brachybacterium. The sequence continues at coordinate 2,747 of DATGUQ010000178.1, forward strand.
GGGAACCCGTCGTAGCCCAGCCGTGCCGCGAGGCGGGAGACGGAGGCGGCCGAGGCGCCGGCGTCCCGCGCGACCTGCGTGATCGACAGGGTGCCGGCGCGCAGCGGGTCCGCCAGCAGCGTCTCGGCGACGGCCCGCATGGTGGGGTTCAGCTCGGGCAGGCTCTCGCGCAGCTGCTGGAGCGGGGAGGGGGCACGTGGGGTCACTTCAGGGCACTCTCGGTCATGGCGCGCACGAAGCGACGCTGGAAGATCAGGAAGACCAGCAGGATAGGCAGGATCGACAGGACCGCCGCAGCCATCGACAGGCCCGGCGCCATCGCCCCGGTCTCGTCGACGAAGCTGGTCAGCCCCAGCGGCAGGGTGTACTTCTCCGGGGTGGAGAGGAACACCAGCGGCGTCTCGTAGTCGTTCCACGACCACACGAAGGTGAGGATCGCCAGCGCGCTGATCATCGGCATGGCGCTGGGCAGGTAGATCCGGGAGAAGATCCGGAACTCGCCGGCGCCGTCGATGCGCGCGGCCTCGGCGAACTCGTCGGGCTGGGACACGAAGTACTGGCGCATGAGGAAGGTGCCCAGCACCGTGAACATCCCCGGCAGGATCAGCGCCCACAGGGTGTCGTAGAGCCCCAGCTGCTGGAAGTACACGAAGCGGGGCACCAGCAGGAGCTGGGCGGGGATCAGGGAGGTCGCCAGGTAGGCGATGAACACCTTGTTCCGGCCGCGGAAGGGCAGCTTCGCGAACGCGTAGCCGGCGAGCGTCGCGGTCGCGAGCTCGCCGAGGACGCGCATCGCCGCGACCAGCACCGAGTTCACGAAGGAGGGCAGGATCGAGGTCTCCCCGAACAGCACCTCGGTGTAGTTCTCCCATCGGGCGTCCTCGGGGATCCACTGCATCGGCACGAGGAAGGCGTCCGCGTCGGGCTTCAGAGAGGTGGAGATCATCCACGCGAAGGGGAGCAGGAACAGCACCGCGAGCAGCCACATCGGGAGGCCCCAGGCCCAGCGGCGGCGGCGTCGGCGCCGTTTCTGCAGCGCCTGCCGGGCCGCGTAGCCCGTCGCGGCGGAGCTGCCGGTGGCGGTGGTGGGGTGAGCGGCCGAGTCAGCCATTGAGGGACCTCCCGCGCTGGGCCCGCCACATGACGAGCATGATGGCGAAGATGCCGAGGAACGTCACCAGCCCCACCGCGGAGGCGTATCCGAAGCGGTAGAACTGGAAGCTGGTCTGGTACATGTAGAACGACAGCGTGGTCGTCGAATCGCCCGGCCCGCCGTTGGTGATCAGCGCGATCATCCCGAAGGTCTGCGAGATGCCGACGAACAGCGTCACCAGCAGGAAGATCGTCGTGGGCAGCAGGGAGGGCCAGGTGATCGTGCGGAACGTGCGCCAGCGCCCGGCCCCGTCGATCTGCGCCGCCTCGTACAGCTGCGCGGGTGCGTCCTGCAGGGCCGAGAGGTAGATGAGGTTCGCGTAGCCCGCCTGCGCCCACACCGTCACGAGCACCAGTGCGGGCAGCGCCCAGCGGGAGGAGGCGAACCACTGCGGCAGATCCTCGAGGCCGAAGGTGCCCAGGAACTGGTTCACCAGCCCGGCCGACGGGTCCAGCAGCATCTGCCAGGTCATGCCGATCGCGACGATGTTGACGATGTAGGGGACGAAGAACGCCGCCCGCAGCAGGCCCCGCCCGGGCAGGTCCCGGTTCAGGGCGAGCGCGAGGGCGAGCCCGACCAGGAGCGTGAGCGGCACCGCCGCGCCCGCGTACAGGATCGTCAGCCACAGGCCGTTCCAGAACGCGGGGTCCTTGAACACGGCGATGAAGTTGCGGACGCCGACGAACTCGATGCCGCCGAACCCGGAGACGAGATCCCACTGGGTGAAGGACAGCAGCACCACCGACACCAGCGGGATGAAGGTGAAGGCGAGCACGCCGAGCAGGTTCGGGGTGATGAACAGCCAGCCCACGACGGGGCGGGGCGCGGCAGGGGAGCGGCCCGTGCGGCGCCGGGCCGGGCCGGGCGGCGCGGTCGCGGTGCGGGCGCGCGAGGACGAGTCGGAGTCGGTGGTGGTCGTCATGGCGTCCTCACTGCTCCGCGAATCGGTCGACGAGCGCCTGGGTGTTGCGGTCCACGGTGCGGATCGCGTTCTGCGGGCTGCGCTCGAGCAGCCAGCACACGTCGCGCTGCTGCTCGTACTTCAGGGAGATCTCCGAGTAGGCGGTCAGATCCGTGTCCATGTGCAGCTTCGGCGGACCGTCGAAGATCGTGTGCCGGAAGGACTCGACGTCGAAGAACTCCTCCGCCCCCTCGCCGAGGAGGCCCTCGAGGATCTCGTCCTCCTCGACGTCGCTGATGATCGACATGTAGCCGGCCTTGAGCATGTCCCGGGCGCCCTCGAGCAGCCAGAACTTGCAGAACTCCCAGGCCCACTCCTGCTTCTGGCTCTTGGCGTTGACCTGGATGAAGGCGCCGTACTCGCCCGTGTTCCAGTCCTGGTCCTCGACGGTGGGCATCGGCGCGGCGGAGACGCGGAAGTCGTGCGGGTACTCCTCCTGGTCGTTGAGGAAGCGCAGACTGTACGGGGCGGTGACCCAGGAGGTGAAGTCCCCGGCGATGAAGTTGTTCTGCTGGTACGCCTCGACCTGGCGGGCCAGCGCCTGGGACCACGGGTAGAGCACCCCGTCCCGGATCAGCTCGGCGGAGGTCTCGAGGTGCTCGAGGAACGCGGGATGGGAGAAGTTCGAGTCCCCCTCCGCGGTCAGGCGGTAGTCCGGGCCGAGCACGATCCGCGGCATGTCCGGCAGGGTGTAGCTGCCGCGGCGCCCGTCGCCGGCGAGGCGGTGCAGCACCTCGAGGTACTCCTGCCAGGTCCAGGAGGAGGGCAGGTCCACCCCGGCCTCCTCGCGGAGCGTGTCGTTGAACAGGATGAAGTTCGGGGCCCGCGTGGTCGCCAGTGCCGTGATCGTGTCCCCGTCCATGAGCGCCATCGGCTCCTCGGGATCCAGGAGGCCCGCGAGCTCGGGGGTGGCCCGCACCCGGTCGCCGAGGTCGGCGGCGATGTCGGTGCCGCCGCGCATGGCGAGGTTCGCGATGCCGAAGGTGAAGAACACGTCGATGTCGACCCCGCCCTGCAGGGCCGTGTTGACCTTCAGGTTGCCGCGGTCGTCGTTGACGTAGCGGGTGTAGCGCACCGGGATGTCCGGATGCGCCTCCTGGAACCGGTCGATGAGGTCCTGCGGGCCGCTCTCCGGCGGGAGGCCGCTCCACACCTGGAGGGTCGACGGGTCCGTCGAGGCGCCGCCTCCGCCGCAGCCGGCGAGCGCCGCTGCGCCGGCCGCCGCGGCCGCACCGCCGACGAAGCGGCGCCGGCTGAGCGACGATCGTGGGGGAGGGGTGTCGGGTGGGACGTGAAGCTGGGGGAGCATCGAGGATCTTCCGACGGGGAGTGAGGTGCCGCACAATGGGCGTGCACAAAGATTACGGACCACGCCTGTCGAACGCAAGGGATGAAAAAGATGTGCATCGTTCGTGCGGTGGCGCCGGTGCCCGGCCGGGCCGAGTGCGGACGGCGTGACCAGGGAAGGAGTCTCGGATGAACCATGACGGACCAGGACCGGAGACGTCGGCGTCGGCGTCGCAGTCGCAGTCTCCGGTCGGCGCGCCGGCAGGGACGGCGCGAGGGAGCGGCGCCGCGCCGACGGCGGCGGAGACCGACGCCTTCTGGGCGCGGACCCTCGCGCAGCACGGTGCCGCGAGAGGGGTCGAGCGTCGGCCGCTGACCACACCGCTGCGCACGCTCCACGTCGAGGACCTCACCATCCCGGGCTTCGACGGCTCCCCGGTGAAGGCGTGGATGCTGTGGCCTGCGGGCACGGCCCCGCGCGCGACCGTCGTGCAGTTCCTCGGGAACAACACCGGCCGGGGGATCCCCGAGCAGTGGACCCTGCTCCCGAGCGCCGGGTACGCGTGCCTGGTCATGGACAACCGCGGCCAGACCGGCCCCGCCTCGCCCGGCGCCACCCCGGACACCGCGACCGCGGGGCCTCACGTCGTGGGGCGGGTGACCTCGGGCATCGAATCGCCCGAGACCTGCTACTACCGGCGCCTGTTCGTCGATGCCGTCGGCGCGGTGCGCACGGCGCGGGCGCATCCGGCGGCGGCGGGACCGCTCGTCGTCGCCGGAGGCAGCCAGGGCGGAGCGACCGCGCTCGCCGCCGCCGCGCTCGCCGAGGGTGTGGACGGTGCGATGGTCGAGGTGCCCCTGCTGTGCGACCCTCGGCGCGGTGTCGAGCTCGCGAGCCAGGGGCCGATGACGGAGCTGCTCACCTACCTCCAGACCCGCCCCGGCGAGGAGGACGACGTCTTCGCCGTCCTCGACCACATCGATCCCGTGCGCTTCGCCGCCCGGGCCACCGCGCCGGCGCTCTTCGCCCTCGGCGAGCTCGACCCGGTGTGCCCGGCCGAGACCGTGCGCACCGCCTACGACGCCTACGCCGGCCCCAAACAGCTCGTCGAGTACCGCTACGGCGGGCACGAGCACGGTCGATGGCGGCACGTCCGGCGCCGCCTCGCCTTCCTCGAGGAACGGGTCGCCGCTGCGGGATGACCGGGTGGAGGCCGACGGGCGTGCCGCGTGCGACGCGGCGCCCGTGCCCGCCGTTCACGCGATTGCGGATATGCAGACGCGCCAGCGGCGGGGCGGTCGGGCCGTGGCACCGGTCGCCCCGCTCACCGCGGTGACCGGCCGGACCTCGCTGAGGGACGCAGCGTGCGCACGTTCTGCAGGCGCAGGCTGTTGTGCACCACGAAGACGGAGGACAGCGACATCGCCGCTGCGGCGATGAGCGGGTTGAGCAGACCGATCGCCGCCAGGGGGATCGCGGCGATGTTGTAGGCGAAGGCCCAGACGAGGTTGGTGCGGATGGTGCGGTTCGTGGCGCGGGCGAGGACGATCGCGTCGGCGATCGCGTAGAGGTCATCGCGCACCAGGATGATGTCCGCCGATTTCAGGGCGATGTCCGTCCCGGTGACGACCCCGAGGCCGAGATCGGCGGCCGCGAGCGCCGGGGCGTCGTTGATCCCGTCCCCGACCATCGCGACCCGGTGCCCCTCCGCCTGGAGGTCCTCGAGCGCGGCGACCTTCTGGGTGGGCAGCACCCCGGCACGGACCTGCGAGACGCCGAGCGATTCGGCGACGCGCTCGGCCGCGGCCGGGGAGTCGCCGGTGAGCAGCACGCTCTCGAGGCCGAGGTCGTGCAGTGCGGCGACGGCCTCGACGGCGTCGGGCTTCATCACGTCGGAGAGCGTGACCGCCCCGATCACCTCCGTGTCCCGGGCGACGAGCACGGTGGAGCGGCCCTCACCCGCGGCGGCCTCGACGACGCTCGAGAGCGCGGCCGGGACCTGCGCTCCGAGCTGGTCCATGAAGGCGGGGCTGCCCACGGCGATCCGTTCCCCGTCGACCTCCGCGCTGATCCCGTGGCCGGGGGAGACGCTGTGCCCGGTGGCGGCCGGGACGTCGGCGACCAGGGTGGCCGCGTGGCTGCGCAGCGCCTCGGCGACGGCGTGCTCGGAGGAGGCCTCGACGCTCGCCGCCCAGCGCATCAGCTGCTGCGGGGAGGTGCCTTCGGCGTGGACCTCCACGACCTGCGGCGCCCCGAGGGTGAGCGTGCCCGTCTTGTCGAGCACGACGGTGGTGATCGTGCCGCTGGCCTCGAGGGCGTCCTGCCCCTTCACGAGCACACCCAGCAGCGCCCCGCGGCCCACGCCCACCATCAGCGCGGTGGGGGTGGCGAGCCCGAGCGCGCACGGGCAGGCGATGATCAGCACGCTGATCGCGTTGGTCACCGCCGTGGCGGTGCCCGCCCCGGCGACCAGCCAGAACAGCGCCACCAGCACGGTCAGGCCGAGCACGACGGGGACGAACACCCCCACCGCCCGGTCGACGAGCTGCTGGACGCGGGCCTTGCGGTTCTGGGCCTGCTCGGCGATGGCGGCCATCTGCGCGAGCTGGGTGTGGGCCCCCACGTGCGTGGCCTCGATCGCGAGGACCCCGTCGGCGGACAGGGAGCCGCCGACCACCTCGTCGCCGGAGCCGACGGTGCGGTGGAGGGACTCGCCGGTCATGACCGCGGTGTCGATGGAGGCGGTGCCCTCGAGGACCTCCCCGTCGACGGCGATCGTCTCCCCGGGGCGCACCACCACGACGTCACCGGGGCGCAGCGCGTCGACCGGCACCATCGTCTCCTCCCCGTCGCGGCGCCGGCGGGCCTCCCGCGCGCCGAGGGCGGAGAGCGCGCCGAGCACGTCCCCGGCGCGGCGCCTGCTGCGGGTCTCGAAGTAGCGGCCCGCGAGCTGGAACGAGGTCAGTCCCGCGGCGACGTCGAGGTACAGGGCGTTGGCGCCGTCGGGGACCTTGCCTATCCCGAGCCACACGCCGCCGCTGGGCTCGATCCCGACGATCATGGAGATGATCGCCCAGCTGAACGAGGTGATGATTCCGAGCGAGACCAGGGTGTCCATGCTCACCGCTCGGTCCAGGAGGTTCCTCCAGGCGGCGCGATGGAAGGGCCAGGCCGCCCAGGTCACCACGGGGACCGCGAGCAGCACGCAGGCCAGCTCCCATCCGGGGAACCGCCACGCCTCCACGAGGGCGAGGGCGATCGTGACGTCCATCAGCGGGACGGTGAGCAGCGCGGCGACGATGAGCCGGCGCCGCAGCCCCGTCAGCCGCGCCTCGTTGGAGCGGCGGGACCATTCGTCGTCCTGCGCGTCGTGCACGGTGGCGTCGTACCCCGCGCCGCGGATCGCCTCGACGGCCTGCTGGGCGGAGACGTCGCCGGCGATGACGGCGCGTTCGGTGGCGTAGTTGACGGTGGCGCTGACCCCGTCGAGTCGGTTGAGCTTCCGTTCGATGCGGTGCGCGCATGCGGCGCAGGTCATCCCGGAGACGTCGACGGTGATCGGTTCGTGCGGTGGTGCGGGGCGGTGGGGGGCGAGCTGGTCGGAGGGCACGGGGGTCATCGGGTGCGTTCCCTGTCGGAGAGCTTCTTGAGCATGTCGTTGTAGGCGTCGAACTCCCTGTCGAACCCGCGGTCGAGGTGCCGGTCGCGGCGCCGCGCCTCCCGGTCGTCCTGCCTCGCCCACTGGAAGCTCAGCGAGACCACGGCGATGATCAGCGGGATCTCGCCGCCGGCCCATGCGACGGCGCCGGCCATCTTCTGGGCCTCCCACAGATCGGCCCACGGCAGGTCGAGGTAGTCGTAGTAGGTCTGGGCGAACAGGGTGGGCGCGGAGTAGATCGCCACGCCGAAGAAGGCGTGGAAGGGCATCGCGGCGAAGGTGTAGCCGAGCTTCCCGATCTGCGGCAGCGGCCTGGGCGGCCGATCCACGCCGATGATCAGGCTGTAGTACGCGTATCCCGTGACGAGGAAGTGCAGGTTCATCAGCTGGTGCGCCCAGTGGAAGCGCATCATCGCCTCGAACAGCGGGGTGAAGTACAGGCCGTAGTAGGAGCCGATGAAGATGACGAACACCACGGCGGGGTGGTAGAGGAGGCGCAGGGCCCGCCAGTGGAGCACCTGCGTCACCCAGCCGTGCACCCCGACACGGCGCCGGTCCACTCGCGCGGTGCGCAGGATCAGCGTGATCACCCCGCCCTGGACCAGGAGGATCGGGGCGAGCATCGACAGGCTCATGTGCATCACCATGTGCACGCCGAAGTGCGGTGCGGAGTACTTCCCGAACCCCGAGTTCGTGGCCAGGAGGACCACCAGCCACCCGGCGCACCACAGCAGCGCCCGGCCCGCCGGCCACGGCGTCCCCCGCCGCCGCAGCGTGATCACCATCGCCAGGTAGGCGCCGATCGCGGTGAGGGAGAGCACGGCGAAGAACAGGTTGAGCCGCATCGTGCCCACCAGGGTGGAGAAGGTGGGCGCATCGGGGACGTCGAACCCCATGAACACCTGCGAGATGCTGGTGGGGACGAAGTACTGCGGCGGCGGGATGCGCGTCATCGCCGCGCCGATCGCCACCCACGCGATCAGCAGCACAGCGGGCAGCAGCAGCGACCGCAGGCCCCGGCGCCGGATCTGCACGAGGACCACCGCGAGCGCGATCAGCAGTGCGAGGCGTGCCAGGGAGAGGAGCCCCGTCACGCTGTCCAGCGGGGAGGTGCCGGTGAGCTTGAACCAGGTGATCGTCAGCTCCGCGGCGAACACGATGCCGGTGCCGACCAGGCCCGCGCCGAGCAGCCGCCCCTCCGGTACGGGCAGCGCCTGCGACCCCCCGTGCCGGATCAGCTGCACCGCCGCGGCCACGAGGAGCGGCCCCAGCAGCGCTCCTGCGGCGAGGGTCTGCAGCGCGCCGGCATCGGAGCCGATGTCGTGGTTCGGGCCCACGAGGAGCTGCCCGACCACCACCGGTGCCAGGGCCGCGATGAGCCCGGCCCACAGGCCCGGCAGAAGCGTGGTCCAGCGGGTTCCCCAGTAGGCGCACAGCCACAGGATGGCCGCGCCGACGAAGGTCACCGTCCACGCCCGGGGCATGTAGCCGAAGGTGTAGAGCGGTCCGAACGCTCCGGGCTCCAGCAGTCGGCTGAGCGCGGCGCCGTTGGACTCGGGGGCGGAGACGAGCAGGTTCGCCGCTGCGAGCACCGTCCACGCCCCGGCCGCCCAGGTGAGGATGCTCAGATCCGGGCCGGAACGCAGCCGCCCCGCGGACTTCGCCGAGCGCGGGTGGAAGAACAGCACGAAGATCACGGCCCCGAGGGAGACCACGGAGGCGAGATCCACGGCGCCGCGCAGCGCCGCTGCGAGGACGGCCGTGCCGTTGCCGGGGAACTCCCGATGGATGTCCTCGTACAGCGCTGCGCCGCCGAGGAGGTTCGCCGCCATCGCGGGCAGCACCGAGATGGCGAGCGCCCCCGACGCCAGGACGACCGCTCTCCGTTTCACGCCTCGAACTCTACAAGACGTCGAGTACCGCCGGGGTGGGGTGGGTGACCGCCGCCTCTTTGGCGTCGAGGCCGTGCAGGGCGCGCACCCGCGCAGCGCGGACGCCGAGCTCCCGGGAGGAGGAGAACCTGCGGAGAGCGCACAGGGCGCCGTGCAGAGGGCCCGGGCCCACCACGGCGGATGCGTGGTCGTCGGCGGCCAGTTCGGTCAGCAGCATGACGCGAGAGGCGAGCCGGCGACGCAGGCGGGAACGTTTGGGCAGGCATGCTGAATGCCAGGCGCCGAGGTACCGCACGGCGGCATGGCGCTGGTGCAGGTGCGCCGCCTCGTGGGCGAGCACGGCCTCGAGCTGCGAGGCGGGCAGGGCGCGCCGCACGCCCCTGGAGACGAAGATCGTCGACGCCGGATCGGGAGCGGAGGCGGCGACGAGCCGCGGGTCATCGATCTCCACGACGGTGATGGCGCCCATCCGCCAGGAGTCCGTGCGGCGACGCGACAGCAGCTCGGCAGCGGTGGGCCGTTCGCCGTTCTCGTCGCCGAGGTCGCCGCGTCCCTGCACGGCGAGGGACCCGGCGATCCCGAGACCTCCGAGGCCGGCCCAGGCGAAGAGGGTGAGCGCCAGGGTCCAGCCCGGCGCCGCCGCCTGGTCCGCTGCGCCCGCCGAGCCCGCCGACAGCGAGAGTGCGGCGGCGAGCAGGACGGAGGCCGTCGCGCAGAGCACTCCCAGCGCTCCGAGGAGTCCCCAGAGGGTCAGGGCGCGTCGCGGATGGATGATCTGCCAGCGCCCGCGGGCCAGCAGCAGCGCCGAGGACGGGCCGGCGGCGACTCCCGCCGTCAGCAGGGCGCCCACCGCCCAGATCATCAGCGGCCCGGTCGGGAACGGCGTGCGGTGATCGCGTCCATCACCAGGTCCAGCTCGCCGTCGGAGAGGTTGTCGGTGAACGCCATCAGGGCGTCCTCGCGGTCATGGGCGTTCTGGAGCGCTTCGACCATGTGCGCCGCGTGCGCCTGCGCGCTGCTGACCGCGGCCTCGAACTCGACCCGTCGAGGTGAGCGGGCGTGCCGAGTGACCATCCCCTTCGTCTCCAGCCGGGAGAGCACGGTCAGCACCGTGGTCCGAGCCGGCACCGGATCGTCGAAGGCCGCCTGGATCGCCCGTGCGTTCAGCGGGGCGCCCGCAGTCCACAGCGCCCGCATCACGAGCGCCTCCAGGGCGCCCGCAGAGCGTGATCTCACCCCCGGCATCTCGCCCTCACCCGTTCCTCGCGGCAGCTGTCATGCATCACACGGTACCTGTGCGGTGTTCATCAGGCCGATGGCTGTGCCTCGTCCCGCGCCCGGAGGATCTCGGCCCGGGCGGCGCCGATCAGCAGCCCAGGATCGGCCAGGGCGATGCCGGTCCAGCGGTGGGGGAGCGCTGCGGCCTCGGCCAGGGTGCGGGCTCGCTGGGCCGGGTCGCTGCGCAGGCCGAAGGCCTGCTTGAGGTGCTTGCCGTGCAGGGGAGCGGGGGAGTACCCCATGATGTCGTTGCCGCGTGCGATGAGGGAGACGAGCGCCGCGGCGGTGTTACGGGGGCTCGCCTTCCGGCGCAGCACCGTGTCGTCGAGCTGCGCGATGCGCACCAGCAGGCGCCGGCAGGCGGTCAGCACCTCGTCGGCGTCGATCTCCCGGGGCGTCAGCGCGAGCAGCGCCGCCACCCCCTCGACCAGGTGGCCGTCGATCTCGGCGGCGAGGTCCCGCAGGTCCGTGGCGACCTCCTCCACGGCCAGCTCCTCGGCGGGCAGGGGGTCGGCGTCCAGCTCGTCGAGCGCGGGGAATCCTCCGACGCGCAGGGCGAGGTCCGCCATGCGCAGCGGGGTCGAGTCCTCGAGTTCGGCAGAGACCTCGAGGGCGAGGTCGACCTGCTCCTCGAGGCGCTGCGCCCGCATGTGCGGGGCGGCGCGGAGCTGCGGGAACTGCTCGAGCAGCGGGGCGAGAGCGCGCTGCGTCTGCGCGATCTGGGAGGCGCCGATGCCGCTGCGCTCGAGCGACCAGGCGACCAGCGGCGGCACGACGGCGGGGATTTCCGCCGCGAGCTCGTCCGCGAGGACGGGGCTGGTGGGCAGCACGTCGGTGAGCAGCCATGCGGTGGTCTCCGCGTCCAGGGCCAGCGGATCGTCGAATGTCGCGACGAGGATCACCATCAGGGCGGAGACCAGGGCCTGCACCCTCTCGTCGTGGGGCAGCGCGGCGGCGTGCTCGGAGGCCGTGAACTCCTCGACCAGGTCGGTGCCGTCCTCGAGGAGCCACGGCGGGCGCCCGGGGACTGCTGCGGCGTCGGCGTGCGCGGGCAGGCCGGCCTCGTCGTATCCCGTGCCGCCCTCCGGCATGCGGCCCACGACGAACTCCACGAAGGGGCGCAGCATCGGCCACTGCTCGAAGTCGGCGGACTGCTCGACGTCCGCCGGGGTCGCCGCGAGCGCGTCGGTGAAGCGGGCACGGGCGTCGGCGGGGGTGACGGTCTCGAGCATCTCGTCGAGCACCGTGCCCTCCCGCGCCATGAGCTCGCGGTACTTGTCGAGGATCCACTCCATCGACTCCGCGACCACGAACGCATCCTTGACATAGGGCGCGGGGGACCACTCGATGTAGGAGACGAGCACGGCGCGCACGCCGCGCGGGAGGACCAGCTCGGCCATCAGGTTCTCCCCGGCCTCGTCGCCGAACGCCGCGGCCTCGGTGACCTGCGCCTCGGCCAGTCCGGTGATCTGCGGCGGCATCGGCTGGCGGCGGGCGGTCAGGCCCAGGCGTGCCCGGGAGCGGAGCTCCTCGTCGGGGCCCATCGCGGCGACCATGTGCAGCAGCGCGGTGGTCTCGGCGACGTCGATCTCGAGGAAGGTGTCCAGCTGGTCCACCCCGTCGGGAAGCGCGACGGACAGGTCGGAGGGATCGGCGATGATGGTGACCAGCGGCGCCGCGACCACCCAGAACGCGGTCGGGTCATCGGAGCGCAGCGCCGGGCGGAGCATCTTCATCAGGGGAGTCTCCGCGAGCGGCTCCGCGGCGGGACCGGGATGGGCGGCATGGTGGGCGCGGCGCTGGGCGCGCTGGCGGGCGGCGCCCTGTCCGAGCGGGCTGCGGTCACGACGTCGTCGGCTCATGGGGGTATTCCATCAGGCGGCGGCCGATGGGGCGAACCGCGGAAGAAGACTGCCGCCGATCGCGCCCTGCCCCGCGGCCCGTGCGTGCCGAGGATCGACCTGCCGCGGCCGCACGCCGCTACGCGGAGGGCTCGTCGCCGTCTCCGTGGAGGAGATCCGGATCCCGGGCGATGCGCACGAGGGCCGAGGCGAGCCCCGCGAAGTCGTCCTCGTCGACCAGGCCCGCCAACGATTCGGCGTCCTGCGGCAACCCGGCCGCCCGGGCGCCCTTCAGCACCAGGTCATCGGCGAAGGGGCGGACCGCGGGCCAGACCTGCTGGACCTCGCGCAGGAAGATGCTCGCACCAGTGGGGCCGATGCCGTCGAAGGCCTGCAGCAGATCCGCGATGCGGCGGGAGTCGCCCTCCGCCTCGTCCCGCAACTTGCGGAGATCACCCTTCCAACGGTCCAGGAGCAGCGCAGCGGCGTCATCGAGGCGGGTCGCGGTGCTCTCGTCGTATCGCCGGTAGCCGCCGCGCCCGAGGGCATCGACCCGCTCCTGCCACGTGCTCTCGCGCACGTGCTCGGGCGTGCGCCAGCCGGCGGAGAACAGTTCACGGGCCGTCGCGACGGCGATGTCCGAGCGGATGCGCGTCGACAGCAGCAGGCTCAGCACGAGCAGCTGCCACAGGGGTGCCGGCTTGTCCCGCAGCGTGATCGCCGCGTCGGCCGCGAACGTGCGGCCGTGCGTCGTCAGGAGCCGATGTGCGAGGTCCCGCTGTCCGGTCATGGGGAGGAGTCTAGGGAGAGGGGCGGTGCGGGTGAAGGGTGTGCGCCCGGTGGGATCCGGGGACTGCGCCTGCGCGCGGCCCGGCCGGTCAGCGCCAGCGGTCGTGAGTCCTTGAGCATCCACGCCTGGCGTTGCTGGGGGCGCTACGTGCCGGCAGCGATGCGCAGCACGGCGTCCCGAAGGCGCAAGTCGTCCGCGGCGAGCCCCTCGATGACCTCGGCGATCCGCACGTCGGTCTGCCGGATCGTGGAGATTCCCGACCCGGACTCGGCCTGGAGCGAGATGAACAGGCAGGAGAAGTCGGGGCGCGTGACTGTGTGCGGGATCCGCTGCAGCTCGACGACGGCGGTCGGGCCGAACTCGAGGAAGACTGTTGGATGGGAGCCAGCCCGATGCAGTTCGATCGTCCACTCCCACTGGCCGACCGTCCGCGTGACGACCTGCTCGATCGGTCCCTTCGGGATCGCCGCGTTGACACTGTCCATCAGCGTGGTCCGGCCGTACTCCCGGAGAGAGCGCTTGGTTGTGGCGAGCACCGTGCGGCTGTCGGCGAGCTGCCGCCGCGCATGCTCGGCGACGAGATCGGCGAACTCCTGCTCCGCGACGTCGCGGGGACGGTGACCGTAGCGCGCGGATTCTCCCGTCTCGCACATCGTGGTGAGGAAGGTGATCGTGTCCTCGAGATCCATCGCT